>NZ_JBNHEQ010000213.1:12412-53080 GCF_050016015.1 Dapis hubbardiae BLCC-M172 | reverse complement strand
AAGTGCGGGAGCGTGAGAAGAAATTAAAAAATATATATCTTCACCATTACAATGCAGGACTACCATAAATCTTATATAGCAATTCCCAAGAAGCGTGAGGTACAAAATTCCTTTGTTTTAGGGAACACTTAACTGGGAACACTTAACTGGTATGGAGGGAATAGGTATGGAGGGAATAGAAAAGAAATTAAAGAGCTTGTGTACCTCATAAGCTTGAGAAACGCTATAGCAGTTTTCATGTTTTTTAGAGTACAGAGATTTGGGTTTAAAGGAAGAAGGCTCATATTATCTAGGAGAGAAGGAAGAAGTAATGCAAGTCATGAAGTGAAAACCGCTATAACTACAAAATAATTATAAGTTGCATAAAAGTTGTAAGTTGCCCTGAGATATAGTTAAGTTTCTGCAAATTTAGGAGTTAAATTATGCAAAATCATAAAAGTTCTTCTAAGAAAAATGATTGACAGAATAGAATATGGTTTCTCATAATTTTCTTTGTGTTATTGCTAATGCTGATATGGCTAATATTTCGGGATATAAAAGTAAATATTGAATGCAAAAAATCTCCGAATGCCGAAATATACTGTCAGTTACACAGAACAAATATTCTGAAACAACAAACACAGACATTTTTACCTGGTGAGTTAAAAGGCGCAACACTAAACAGATATACAGATGAAGATGGAAACTCCTATCAAATTATGCTGAAAACAAAAAAAGGCAATATTTTATTTGGTATGTCTGATGGATCGATACGCTCAAAACAGGAGAAAGTGAACCAAATTAATAATTTTATTGAGGACTCAAATATAACTCTACTAAATGTAGAAAAAGATGATACTGTACAATTCTTTTGGGATTTAATTTCCTGTGGTTATATTGTGGCTATTTCTCTATGGGTTATGTTATTAGTAATGATTCAATTTATTAGAGAAAGGCTAACTTCCATACTCAATCAGATGAATAAACCCCCTAAAAAAGCTCTTTTATCTCTAGAGGAAAAGCCACAGGAATAATAAAATAAACAACTGCATCAAATTATCATAAGTATAGTAGTAAATTCCATAAGTTGTTACTGGAATGAGGGTTGTAAGACCAAAGCAGATTTGGTTAGTTTCTTACCTTGTCGATCATCCTGAAGATAATTTTATACTTATACCATTTCTCCATGAAGTTGCACTTAATATAATTAATATAAAGAGTCAGTGTAATAAGGTCTGAGCAACAATTATTAAGCACATTGTTACAGAGAAATGGTATTAGATTTTAACTAGCTTTTAAAGCGAGTCGCACATAACCAAAAGTCACATTAAATTTACGACACCAGATACCAACAGACTTAAATTCATTAAGATTAACATTCTGTGGTAATTCGTATCTTTGGGTTCCTTTAACATTCTTCAACGCTGCCAGATTAATATAATTTTCTTCCTTAACGTTCACAGGAATGCTACTATTTCGGTGTAGAATAACTCGTACATCAGGACCTGTGACAGTAGTAAAATCTTCAGTAAATTCTAGGTAACGTTTTCCATTTTCGGTAATAATTCTAGCGTTTCCTGATGTGGGATGGTTTTGTTCAACTGTAACGAAAGAGCCATTTGCTATCAGCTTTTGGGCAATAATTTTAGTGTCAGGTTGTGCTGAGACGGTAGTTGGAGTAATTACAATACCACTGATAGTAGCTAATAATATTGTAGTGGTAATGGTAAGTGTCTTGAAAGTATTGTTCATCATCTTAACTCCGTTAGTTGACTTATACAACTAAGATAAAAAGCATGATTAGGAAATTGCTGAAGTAAAGACAATAAGAAGTTAGATTTAGGCTGAAATTAGTTTTAGATGATTCTCAGAAAAATTTCACTTTTTTAGAATATCAGGACAATACACCTCAGTATCATTAAGATTGGCGTTGGATAGCGGTGCTGGGTAAGTCGATGGTAGTCCATAGTAATGGTATAGGAAGTGTGGGGAAGTGTTGGAAAAAAATATATATTATCAGTATTACTATAACATAAGCTGAATAATAACCTTGTAGGGACGTTGCATGCAACGTCCCTACTTTGTGGTCTAATAATTATGATTATGAAAAACCTTCTAACTTCTATCTTCTAACTTCGCTACCTCAAATCGAGTCTTCAATACAGAATCAGGATTCAAACTAATAGAATCAATTCCTAATTCTACCAACAATTTAGCAAACTCAGGATAGTCACTCGGTGCCTGACCACAAATGCCAATCTTACGTCCGCAGTCATGGGCAATAGTAATCGCGATCTGCATCATCCTGCGCACAGCATCATGGCGTTCATCAAAAACCTCTGCCACTAATGCCGAATCTCGGTCTAAACCTAATACCAACTGAGTTAAATCATTTGACCCAATAGAAAAACCATCAAAAACCTGAGCAAACTGTTCCACTAAAATCACATTACTAGGTAACTCACACATCACATAAACTTGCAAACCATTTTTACCCCTTTCCAAACCATACTTAGCCATCTCTGCTAATACCTTCTTCCCTTCCTGGGGTGTACGACAAAACGGAATCATAGGAATCACATTTGCTAATCCCATTTCATCCCTTACCCGCTTCAGTGCCACACATTCTAAACCAAAAGCTTCCCGATATTTAGGATGATAATAACGAGATGCACCCCGCCAACCAATCATCGGGTTTTCTTCATCGGGTTCAAACTGTTTCCCACCCAATAAGTTAGCATACTCATTACTCTTAAAATCACTCATCCGCACAATGACAGGTTTCGGATAAAAAGCAGCAGCGATCGATCCCATACCATAAGCTAGGCGATCGATAAAGAAATCTGCCTTACGTTCATATCCGACAGTCAACTCAGCAATTTTTGCCTTTTCCACCTCATCTGCCACTTCGTCAAAATTCAACAATGCCAAAGGATGCACCCCAATATGATTAGCAATCACAAATTCCAAGCGTGCCAAACCCACACCATCAGAAGGAATTGCCGATAACTTAAAAGCTTCCTCTGGGTTGCCCACATTCATCAAAATACGAGTGCGAGTTTCAGGTATATCATCCAATACTGTTTGTACATCCTCAAACTGTAGCAAACCCTCATAAACTATCCCTACTTCTCCCTCAGCACAAGAAACAGTTACTTCAGAACTATTGCGCAATAGTTCAGTCGCATTTTCACAACCAACGATCGCCGGAATACCCATCTCCCGCGCAATAATAGCAGCATGACAAGTACGACCACCTTGGTTAGTAACTATAGCGCTAGCTTTTTTCATAATAGGTTCCCAGTCGGGGTCAGTTTTGTTAGTAACTAATACCTCCCCTGGTTGAAACTCGTCAATTTTATCTGTATCCAGAATGACGCGCACATTACCTTGGTTGATAGCTTGTCCCACAGCACGACCTGTAACCAAGACTTTACCCTTCTCGCGCAAGTGATAAGTATGAAGGATATTACTAGATTTTTGAGATTGTACTGTTTCTGGTCGCGCCTGTACTATATATAAACTATCATCGTTCCCATCTTTTGCCCACTCAATATCCATTGGCGTATAATTACCGCGCACTTGGGAATAGTGGTCTTCTATAACTACCGCCCACTGAGCAAGTTGTAAAATTTCATCATCACTCAAGGCAAACTGTTGTTTTTTTCGTTCTGGAACGGGTACGTTTTTCGTGGAGTTACCGCCATCGTAAACCATTTTGACTGCTTTGCTGCCAAGGCGTTTGTTGAGAATAGTGCGGAAACCTTCTCGGAGTGTTGGTTTAAATACTAGATATTCGTCGGGGTTAACTGCACCTTGGACGACATTTTCCCCTAAACCGTAAGCTGCTGAAATTAAGGCAGCATTTTTAAATCCGGTTTCGGTGTCAATGGAAAACATTACACCGGAAGTAGCAAGGTCAGAACGAACCATTTTTTGAATGCCAACCGAGAGAGCGACATCAAAGTGGTCAAAACCTCTGAGAGTGCGGTAGGAGATGGCACGGTCTGTGAATATTGAAGCAAAACATTTATGAGCTGCTTTGATTACATTTTTAATCCCGTGAATGTTCAGGTAGGTTTCTTGTTGTCCGGCAAAACTGGCATCAGGTAGGTCTTCGGCAGTCGCGCTGGAACGCACTGCAACATCTGTGTCTTTAGCGTAGAGGTAACATAAGGTTTCGTAACTTATGGTTATCGCTTGTTCTAGTTCTGCTGGAAAGGGTGTATTCATTATTAATGCTCGCGCTTTTTTACCCCGTTGTTGCAAATTTTTGATGTCTTCAACGTCAAGGTCAGCGAAAATATCGCGCAGTTTTTTCTGTAAACCAGCAGTTTCCATGAAGTAACGGTAAGCATAAGTAGTGGTAGCAAAACCATTAGGAATGTTGATACCTTTGGGACTAAGTTGTTGCATCATTTCCCCTAGAGAGGCATTTTTACCTCCTACTAATGGGATGTCATTAATGCCAACTTCATCAAACCATAATATTAAAGATTTTTCTTTAGTAGAAGCAGTCCTTTGTTGAATGGCTATTATGTTTGTCATAGCTTTAATTTCTCCTAAAATTAAGCTGTTTCATCGTGGTACAGCTTTGAGATAATTTGTAAGCATTCAGCTATTAGCATTCAGCTATCAGCAATAAGAACCAGCTCTTAAGGGTATCTATAATATAGAGTTTTATACTAAGAAAGATGTTTATAAAGTATAGTCTTAAGAGTGGGGTTTAAATTTCAAACCAAAAACAATAGCTGACGGCTGACGGCTGAATGCTTACGATAATTTTTGTTAAATTTGGTTTTTCAGCAAAACTTAGATATTTTGGACTTTTTAGACCAATATTATTAATGGGAATGAATGAAAATAATATTGATCCCTCACAAGTATTGGTTATTTTTTTGCTTTTTATTGTGCATTTGTTTTATTAAATTTAGTTTCTTAAAAATTTTTTTCTTCTATTCATATATTAATTATTATTCCGGAAATCGACAAGTTTGTATCAGATATGTACCTTAGTTACTGAAAGTAAAAAAAAAGGTCTGGAGTGGCTTATAGGTACTTATTACAAAAGGTTAAGCAATCTAAAAATGTCAAAAAAGGGGGTTTTGTTGCGACTAATCTGAGGTGAAAAATTACTCAAAGCTAGAAGGAATAGGAAAATTAACAAAATATGGTGTTAAACACAACGATGGTTAATACCTTTTTTGTCATCTAAACTATAGTTACCTCATAAATTTAGATTTTTTTGTGAGATTTTACCAGGGTAAATAGTATAATAATCACTACACATATCTGTAAAAATTAGGAGAGGTTTCATTAATGGATAATGGATAATTAATAATTGATAATTACCTCTTTTTTCTTCTATTCTATAATTCTCCATCTCCTGACTCCTGACTCCTGACTCCTTTAGCAAAAACCCTTACCTTTGCGGAGATACTATAAGGCTTCTATAGTGTATTTTTATTAATTAATAAATAATGAATAATAATTATATTGAAACTGAAAAACTTAACTTTTGGACAAAATTAGCTTATGGTGCTGGAGATTTAGGTCCAGCTATGTGTGCTAATGTTCAGGTATTTTTCTTGCTATATTTCTTCACTAATGTTGCTGGTTTACCTGCTGGTATTGCAGGTAGTATTTTGATGATTGGGAAAATTTCTGATGCTATTAACGATCCAATTATTGGAGTAATGAGCGATCGCACTGTTCATCCTTGGGGTAGACGTTATCCTTGGATGGTTTTTGGTGCTATTCCTTTTGGTATTTTATTCTTTTTACAGTGGATAGTTCCTACTACTAATCAATCAGTTTTATTTTGGTATTATGTAGTAATTGCTGTTTTATTTAATCTTGCTTATACTATTGTTAATTTGCCCTACGCTGCTCTAACTCCTGAACTGACACAAGATTACAATGAACGTACCAGTTTAAATAGTTTTAGGTTTGCTTTTTCTATTGGTGGTAGTATTCTTTCTTTGGTTATTGCTCAATTAATTTTTTCTATTTTCAAAGATAATCCTATTCAACAATATTTAGTGTTAGGTATAGTCTGTGCGATAATTGCTGTTTTACCTATATATTGGTGTTTTTTTGGTACTCGAAAACGCACACTTTCTCATAATAGACAACAGGAAGAAGATAATAATACTAATTTACCAATTGTTGAACAAATTCGTATAGCTTTTAGTAATGGTCCGTTTCTATTTGTGATTGGAATTTATTTGTGTTCTTGGTTGGGAGTACAATTAACAGCTTCAATTTTGCCTTACTTTGTAATTAACTGGATGGGGCTACCAGAAGCAACTTTTCCTCAAGTAGCGATCGCTGTTCAAGGTACTGCTTTAATTATGTTATTTGTCTGGAGTTTTGTTAGTAAAAAGGTTGGTAAAAAAGCCGTTTATTTTATGGGTCTTTGTTTATGGATAATTGCTCAGGGTGGATTATTTTTTATCCAACCAGGACAAGTTAGTTTGATGTATTTTTTGGCAGTAATGGCAGGTTTTGGAGTATCAACTGCTTATTTAGTTCCTTGGTCAATGATACCAGATGTTATTGATTTAGATGAGTTAAATACAGGGAAAAGAAGGGAAGGAATTTTTTATTCTTTTATGGTTTTTTTGCAAAAGATAGGATTAGCTATTGGTTTGTTTTTGGTAGGATTAGCTTTAGATATTGCTGGATTTATTGAAACTATTCCTGGAGAAGCTCCACCTACTCAACCAGAGTCAGCACTTTTAGCAGTTCGGGTAGCGATAGGTCCTTTACCTACTATATTTTTAATAGTTGGATTATTGTTAGCTTATTTATATCCAATTACGCGGGAAGTGCATGATCAAATATTGTTGAAGTTGCGGGAAAGGAATTCAATAATTGATAATTGATAATGGATAATTGATAATTACCTCTCACTAAAACGGATTGGATTGAATAAAAGGAAAATAAATTCATTGTTTCTCTTGAAGTAGAAGGCTTTAAACCTTAATTATTCGATAAGAATTTAGAATTAGGAATTAGGAATTAGGAATTAGGAATTAGGAATTTAGAATTATCTCTTCTATAATAGAAGGATTGACTAACAAGATTTTTTTATTGGCAAAACTTTGGCTATAAATTAATTTGACATTTAAAGGCAGAAAAGTTAATATATCAATCCTAAATAGGTTTTCATTAATTGATAATTGATAATTGATAATTGATAATTGATAATTGATAATTACCTCTCCCTTTTAGGGAGAGGATTGACGAATAAGGAAAAGATTTATTTCTCTTGGTCGATTGGATATGCCGTTTCGCTGCGCGACATGTTTGCGGAGCATTCCGTCAGGAAAAAGCGTTTCGCTTTCCTACGGAATGCTAACGCAAACGCGACATGAAACGCGGCTCTGTTAAGAGCGGGAGACCCGCTCCTACGGACCCGCTTCGCTAACGGCATCCCATCCTGACGGAATGCTCCGCAAACGATCGCTTTTTTCCCCTTGAAAGGGGAGGCTTCAAGGCGTGAATAATCTAATTATTTAATTGTTTAATTATTAATTATTTCGGTAAAATTTTATCATAGGGGTTTGTTCTGCAAACTCAAGTGCAAAGATATTTCGAGACCAAACCCCTAAAGTTTTTTCTCACAAATCATTTCTTATGGCTATAGATGAAATTAACAGTTTGTTAATTTATCTGCCTTTAAAGATACAACTAAATCTGGTAAAAACAATTCAAAATCACCTCAGACTTTACGCTGAGGTTTGGATTCAGTAATTAATAATGGATAATGGATAATGGATAATTGATAATTACCTCTCCCTAAAACGGATTGGATTGAATAAAAGGAAAATAAGTTCATTGTTTCTCCTTTAAAGGAGAGACTTTAAACCTTAATTATTCGTTCAATAATTGATAATACATTAATTCTTTAATTATTAATAGATTAGAGCCAACAATTTTGAACTTTGAATTTTGAATTTTGAATTTAAAAATCATGCGCCCTGTTTTTATCGTCATCACAATTTTCACGGCTCTATTTTCCCTAGTAAGTTATCTAGGACAATTTCACCAAATATTTGAACTAACTTCTCATTTCAAATTGCAATATTTGATAATTAGTTGCTGTACCTTATTTTTCTGGATAATAACTCGCAAAAAATCATGGACTTTTGTGAGTTTAGGCTGCATTTTGCTCAACTTATTGGTGATAGTTCCTTGGTATTTACCATCATCACAAATAATTGTTGGAGACGAGGTAAACAAAATTAGAATTTTACAGTTAAATGTGTTTATTAATAATCAGCAATATGATAGAGCGATCGCTTTAGTTAAAAAAGAAAATCCTGATATAGCAATTTTCCAAGAAGTTAGTGAAAAATGGGCGGAAGAATTAAAGGTTTTACGCCAGAGTTATCCTTATGTTTTTTATAACCAAGATAACCGCATATTTGGCAAAGGCATATTTGGCAAATCAATTTACAGTAAAATTCCCCTAGAAAACCAAAATATAAAAATTATATCTAAGTCTTATAAAAGAACAGCTCTAGTTACTCAGTTAAAAGTTCCTGGAAAAGCTATTTTCTTAATCGTAACTCATCTGGCAATTCCTATTACAAAAGTTAGTTTTCAGGAGCGAAATCAAGAATTTGCAGTCTTAGCAGATTATGTCTCAAAACTTCAATCTCCGGTAATAGTAGTTGGAGATTTTAATACCAGTTTATGGTCGCCTTATTATCAACAGTTTGTGCAGAAAATAGGATTAAGAAATGGGCGACGCGGGTTTGGTATTCAAGCATCTTGGCCAACATTTTTACCACTATTTTATATGCCTATTGACCATTGTTTACTAAGTTCTGAATTTCAAGTTTTAAATAGTCGTATTGGTGAAAATGTAGGTTCCGATCATTTACCAATAATTACAGATATGGCTATTTCTCAAAAAGCTGAATCTAGTTAAATATTTATAGGTAAATTTATGCTCATAAATTACCGAAAAATGTCATTCCTGTTATCAGTTAACAGCAGTTAAAATTTGAAACAAGATTAAAATTCATGGATGAAGTAATCAAGAAAATTATTACTTTAGCAATACCAGGGTCATATCTCTGGATGATTGAAAATGCTACAGTTCATTAATTGATAATTGATAATTGATAATTGATAATTACCTCATCCCTAAAAGGGAGAGGATTGACTAATAAGAAAAAAATTTATTTCTCTTGGTTGATTGGATATGGCGTTAGCGGAGCGTCCCGGAGGGAAAGGAGACCCGCTCTTGCAGAGCCGCGTTTCATGTCGCGTAGCGAAACGCTTTTTCCTGACGGAATGCTCCGCAAACATGTCGCGCAGCGTTAACGAAGTTGTGCGCCAGCTAAACGCCATCCCGTCCTAACGGACTGCTCCGCAAACAACCGCTTTTTCCCCTTGAAAGGAGAGGCTTTTAACCTCAATTATTTAATTAATAATTATTAATTACCCGGTAAAGCTGGAGAAAGTTGTATTTGGACGGCTTTTATCAAGCTGAATTTATTTTTTGGCAACTATGTAACTGTCTTAATAGTAATATTTTTGGGATTAGCTGCTATTATTTGAGTGAAGTATTTATTGATGGTTTACTTCTACAATATTATCAAAAATGACTCTAGTTAGACTCAGCAGAAAAGTTAATAGATGAAATTGATAAATTGCCAATTTCTCTACCTTTAAAAATATAGCTAAAATGGTCAATTCTCCATCATCCTATTCACAAGGGAATTAAAGCGAATTAATTTGAGAAAAATCATGCGCCCTGTTTTTATCCTAATCACAATTTTCACTGCTCTATTTTCCCTAGTAAGTTATCTAGGACAATTTCACCAAATATTTGAACTAACTTCTCATTTCAAATTGCAATATTTGATAATTAGTTGCTGTACCTTATTTTTCTGGATAATAACTCGCAAAAAATCATGGACTTTTGTGAGTTTAGGCTGCATTTTGCTCAACTTATTGGTGATAGTTCCTTGGTATTTACCATCATCACAAATAATTGTTGGAGACGAGGTAAACAAAATTAGAATTTTACAGTTAAATGTGTTTATTAATAATCAGCAATATGATAGAGCGATCGCTTTAGTTAAAAAAGAAAATCCTGATATAGCAATTTTCCAAGAAGTTAGTGAAAAATGGGCAGAAGAATTAAAGGTTTTACGTCAGAATTATCCCTATGTTTTCCACTTTCAAGATAACCGCATATTTGGTAAATCAATTTACAGTAAAATTCCCCTAGAAAACCAAGATATAAAAATTATATCCAAGCGTTATAAAAGAACATCTTTAGTTACCGAATTAAAAGTTGCTGAAAAACCTATTTCCTTAATCGTAACTCATCTAGCAGTTCCTATTACAAGAATCAGTTTTCAAGTAAGAAACCAAGAATTAAAAGTATTAGGAAATTATGTATCAAAACTTGAATCTCCAGTAATAGTAGTTGGAGATTTTAATACCAGTATATGGTCGCCTTATTATCAGAAATTTGTGCAGAAAACAGGATTAAGAAATGGGCGAAACGGGTTTGGTATTCAACCATCTTGGCCTACGAATTTGCCACTACTTTATATTCCTATTGACCATTGTTTAGTAAGTCCTGAAATTCAAGTTTTAAATAGTCAGATTGGTAAAAACTTAGGTTCGGATCATCTACCGTTAATTACAGATGTGGCTATTCCTCAAAAATCTGAATCTAGTTAAATATTTATAGGTAAATTTATGCTCATAAATTACTGAAAAATGTCATTTATGTTATCAGTTAACGGCAGTCAAAATTAAAAACAAGGTAAGCATTTCCTGACGGAATGCTGCGCAAACAGCCGTCAGCTAGCCTCTTGCCTCCTGCGGAGGAGCTGCCCTTTTTCGTATAGGGAATGCTCCGCTTTCCATGTCGCGCAGCGTTAACGTTTGCGGAGGATTCCGGAACGGAAAGTTGTGCGCTAGCTAAACAGCTATTATTGATAATATGCTATACAAAGTTTTATTAATGGTACTTAGACATTTTCAGGAATAAAAATCGCTTTTTTGCAAAGTATTCTGTAGGAAAGGAAAAATCAGTTTGTTGAAACCTGAAAACTAATGGCTAAATGCTTACAAAACAAGATAGAAAAATCATGGATGAAGTAATCAAGAAAATTATTACTTTAGCAATACCAGGGTTATATCTCTGGATGATGAAAAGTGGTATTGGGACAGCTTTTATCAAGCTAAATGTATTTTTTGGCGCTTATGTAACTGGCTTAATAGTAATATTTTTGGGATTAGCTGCTTACTATTTAAGTGAAGTATTTATTGATAGTTTACTCCTACAATATTATCAAAAACGACTCCAGTCAGAGTCAGCAGAAAAGTTAATAGATGAAATTGACAAATTGCCAATTTCTCTGCCTTTGAAAATACAACTAAAATGGTCAATCCTCCATCATCCTATTCACAAGGGAATTAATTTGAGAAAAATCCCGCGCTGTGGTTTTATCCTCATCACAATTTTCACTGCTCTATTTTCTCTCACAGGTTATCTAGGATTATTTAACCAAATATTTGAATTAACTTCTCATTTAAAATTCCAGTATTTTATCATTAGTTGCTGTACCTTATTTTTCTGGATAATAACTCGAAAAAAAATCTTGGCTTTGGTGAGTTTATGCTGCATTTTACTGAACTTATTGGCGATCGTTCCTTGGTATTTACAATCATCACAAATAATGGCTGGAGACGAGGTAAATAAAATTAGAATTTTACAGTTAAATTTGTTTACCAATAATCAGCAATATAATCGAGCGATCGCTTTAGTTAACAAAGAAAATCCTGATGTGGCAGTTTTTTTAGAAGTTAGTAAAAAATGGGATGAAAAATTAAAGGTTTTACGCCAGAGTTATCCCTATGTTTTTCAAAGTCAAGATAAGCACCGCAGATTTGGCAAATCAATTTACAGTAAAATTCCCCTAAAGAACTCAAATAAAATAATTACAGCTAGGTATCAGAAGTCTAAGACGAGAAAATCTCTAGTTACCCAATTAAAAGTTCCTGGAAAACCTATTTCGTTAGTCGTAACTCATCCGGCAATTCCTACTAAAAGAGCTAATTTTAAACTGCGAAATCAAGAATTAGAATTATTAGCAGATTATGTATCAAAACTGGAATCTCCAATCATAGTAGTTGGAGATTTTAATACCAGTATATGGTCACCTTATTATCACCAATTTGTTCATAAAACAGGATTAATAAATGGGCGACGCGGGTTTGGTATTCAACCATCTTGGCCGACGGATTTTCCACTATTTTATATTCCTATTGACCATTGTTTAGTAAGTCCAGAAATTCAAGTTTTGAATAGTCATATAGGTGAAAATGTAGGTTCGGATCATCTACCATTAATTACAGATGTGGCTATTTATCAAAAAGCTGAATCTAGTTAAATTTGTGAAATCAAATACTCAGTATGATTAGGTTAAATCACAATTTAATATTAAATTCGTTGGCAATGGAAGTGTTATAAGAAACCGGGTTTATGCGGCACAAATGTTAGTATAGTAGGGCATCTACTATAAACCCGGTTTCTATACTTTTAGGACTTACCGAAAAATAAAGGTATAAAGCCTCTCACTCGCCGTTGAGAAACAAGCGGTCGAGGGATGGCGAGGTCTCCTCGCCATATCCAATCGACCAAGAGAGAAAAAATTTTCCTTTTATTCAATCCTCTTCCTTTTAGGGAGAGGTAATTATCAATTATCAATTATCAATTATCCATTATCCATTATCCATTATTGAAGCAGGCAAACCTAGAAACCCTTTACGAGCGTAGATGTTTATGTGTTAAAAAGAATGATTTATCGTATAGGTAAATTTATAATGATAAATTACTAATTTCACTTGATATTATTTTCAGTAATAAAAAAATAGAAAGGCTAATAGATAATACCATGTCCGGTTAAATAGTTATAAATAAAAAGGCAGGAGTCATAATTCAGAACAGAAGAAGAGAGAAAAATAAGGTATTAAGGAAGATATAATTTTATTATACCTAATCATCCGGACATGGTATAACTGCTAATTTTTGCAATATATTAAACAGTCATTTCAGTTATCAATATCTTCTACTGAATTAAGAAGCAAAAAATTTACTCACAGCAGTAATTTAACTTCTGAATTATGACTTCTAACTTCTGACTTCAGCTACAGCAGGAATCACTAAAACTGGGTAAGGAGAATCTTTTAAAATACCCTCACTAACACTACCCATAAACAACTTATCAATACCACTGCGTCCATGAGACCCAACTACTATTAAATCAGCAGTTAATTTTTTTGCTTCTGCTAATATAGTCTCTACTGTTGAACCTTGAGTTAATAGAGCAACTGTATCAAGACCTTTTTGCCGTAATTCCTCTGCTAAATCTTGAATTTGCTTATGTTCTTTACGAAACTGTTCTGCCCAATGATCTCGCTTAGGCTGTGGTCCAGTTTTAAAACCAACAAAATCAGGTTCGGGTTCGGTAATATGAATTAACCATAGTTTGCTTTTAAAAGCTTGAGCTAGGGTTTCAGCTTGAGAAATAATGGTGGGAGTTATTTGAGAAAAGTCAATCGCAACAACTATATTTTTCATTAGTAATTAATGGATAATTGATAATTGATAATGGATAATGGATAATTGATAATTACCTGTGGTTAAAACCGTTCTTAATTAGATATAAGGAAATATTATTTTTTTTCCTTAAAAAAGAAAGCTTTTAACCTGAATAATTAATAATTAATAACTATAGCAATCCTAAATTGGTCGTGACAAACCAAAAAGTAGATAAAAAAACTGAAACTCTTGCCTGTTCACTGTTCCCTGTTCCCTGTTCCCTGTTCCTTAAAAGCAGTAAGACTTTTATACACAAATAAAATAGGATTGCTATATTAATTATTCGGTAATTAGAAATAGTTTGAGATACGATCGGGACTTAAGTTAGACACAAACCAAGTTTATCAACGAAAATGTGCAATATTTAAACATTGAATTATGGTCATAAACCGGGTGTGCTACGATCCAAGATTCAAGTAAAAGGCGCGGATATTCCTACTTAGCATGAGCTGCTTCAGGAGAACAGTCGTCCCTCCTACAAGCAGACGGGTTAGAGGAGAGGTCAGTTGCTCAAACTTACCCACATTCTAAAGTTAGACACCCTACTACCTTGATAAAACTGTATATATTGGTAATTTTAATTCATTTCATATTAGATATCAATCTAAAAATTATAAATGTTATGCAAATAAATCAACATTTTAATAAGTTTATAATATCTGCTATTGCTCCATTTTTATTATTAACTTCTTCCCTCAAAATTTTAGCCTCTATTACCCCTGGAGCAACAGATAATAATTCTATATTATTAGCACAATTAGGGGGAGTTGATTGGCGGATATGTTCACAACAAAATCCACCTTTAGTTGAATCTTTTTATATAGAAACAGCTAATTTTTTGGCAAATATTTGCCAAAAATCAAATGGTAAATTAATTTATATAGGTGGTCATAAAGCCGATCCTAAAGATATTATTAAGATAAATGTAATGGCGGAAGAAGGAACCGGATATGTTGCCGAGGATGGAGATATTACATATATTGTAACAGGTGCTACTTTTAGTATTGTAAAAAATGCTAAGACTATCAGTGAAGAACAAGTGATATATATATGTAGTCAATTTTCTGAAATAAAATGTCAACAGAAGTAGTAGAACGATTAATTTTTCTTTAAATAAAGTTTAAAAAAACAGATACTTTTTAGGTATATTCCACTATTAAGTATAAGACTATAAGGTAAATCCATCTGTCATCAGACTGATTTTTATAGACATTAGTATTAAACCTTTGCCAGATTAGGTTTTATATTCAAGAATTATATAAATTTAATAAAATATTTATTTTTTTGGCTCCGATAGTGTATAATAAAACGAACTAATTTATTTATTTACCAGAGGACTAAACTGTGAATTTTGTCAAGACTAATCAACAGTTCTTAAAACTAGGACTGTTTGCGATGATTGTATTTCTTTTATCTACATTTTCATCTAAGGTTTTAGCATCTAGTAACAATCTAGAGACAAAGCAAAACACAATATTATTAACTGAATCTCCCCGCAATAATAAGCGTATTTGTTCCCAACGAGGAGCCAACTGGTCTGAGGTAAATTATTTTGAATCAAAGAACTATTTTGCAAATATTTGTCGTCAACCAAACGGCAAATTAATGTTAATTGCTGGCAGAAAATCTAACCCAAATCAAGTTTTAAAGTTACCTGTAGAATTTAACCAAGGATATTTGGCAACTCATGGTAATAAAACTTTTATGGTGAGTGATAATTCTTTTAGTATGGCAATAAATGGTCTAGTTATTCAGAAAGAAGAAATTATCTATCAGGGAAAATAAAATTAGGTAGTATTGATTGAGAATTTTAGGGAAAATAAAAAAAATTATAGAGTTTTCGAGTATTTATCTCCTTTAATTGTGTATATCACAATTCAATTTAATTAAAGTTTTTGACTAGAAAAATATTGAAAGTATGGGTGTTTTCCCAGCCTCATATTTGAGATAATTTAAGTTTTGTGGCTGGGTAATTTTGTTGAGCAGATTTCACGAAAAATCTATTAGCTTTAGTCTAAGAGACTGTTTGTTTAATAAATATTAAACACTGTGGTAGTCTAGTAGGGTCGGTTAGGCGATAATAGTTATGAGTAGCGACGCGAACTCTTAACTTTCCCCTATAACCCACCGAATATTTTGTATCAGTTTTATAAAGCAGTTTAGGCAATGTAATTGATGTAGATAATAAAATCAGGACTTACCCATAACCACCACATCTTGTAGGGGTGATTTAACGCGAATAACCCGTACAGATAGGGTATAATATCATTTCCCCTGGTATCGGAGCGTATAAAAGTTGGGGAAATATTTACTATATTTAAGGTTATTCCTTTTCTTCTTCCTTCTTCCTTTATTAAAAAAAAATGCGTGCTCAAATACGAGATACAGAAATCTATTTTGATATTGAAGGTGCTGCTCTAGTTCCAGATGGGGATCGGATGCGAGAAAAACCCATTGCTTTTGTAATTCATGGCGGTCCTGGTGCAGACCATACTTCTCAAAAACCTACCTTCTATCGTCTTAGTGAAAAATTACAATTAGTGTATTTTGACCACCGGGGACAAGGGCGATCGGCAAGAGGAGCAAAAGAAACTTATACCCTAGAAAATAATGTAGAAGATATGGAGGCATTACGCCAATATTTAGGGTTAGAAAAAATAGTAATTATTGGTACTTCTTATGGTGGAATGGTTGCCCTTAGTTATGCAGTGCGTTATCCACAAAATGTTCAATCTTTAATTGTCATTGCTACTACTGGAAGCTATCGTTTTTTGGAATTAGCAAAAGTTAATTTAGCTGAAAAAGGAACAAAAGAACAACAAGCTATCGCTCAACTTTTATGGGATGGAAAATTTGAGAATGAGGCGCAACTAAAAGAATATTTTCAGGTGATGATGCCGATGTATTCTATCACTTATAAACCAGAAACACCAGGAAAAAGTTGGAACCGAACTATTTTATCTCCCGATGCTATTAATGTTGCCTTCGGTGGCTTTTTACGTTCTTACAATGTGTTAGATCAACTACATAAAATTACTGCTCCTACTTTAGTAATAGCAGGAAAACATGATTGGATATGTCCGCCAGAATTATCAGCAGAAATTGCTGCAGCTATTCCCAATGCAGATTTAAGAATCTTTGAAAATAGCGGTCATTTAATTCGGGTTGATGAACCAGAAGCACTTCTAGATGTGATTATTGGATTTTTGGTTTACAAGGGATAAAAGGAAAACTTGGGAGTTGGGTAGTTTTTTAGGTGAGAATGAAACTTAAACCACAAGAGTAGCGATCGGAATATATGGGATTTGCAAGTTAATAAGGTACCTATTATTAGTATAGAAAAAAGCCTGTGGTTGTCATTGCGAGGCGTTGATATTAGGCTTAACCTCAATCGGAAAGAGTCAAGCCAGCCGTAGGCGAAGCCTTCTCCCAGAGTAGCAATCTCTACTCTATAGATTAATAGATTAGCTAGTAGTCTATTTTTTTGCTAGCCCCTATTGCTGGGAATACCTAATTACAGAATTGGTAAGGCCAACTATATAAGTTAAATAATTGGACAAATATTATAAAAGAAAGGCCATCACTTTTTTAATGGCTTCTTCTCCTCATTGAGCGATCGCCATATCAATAAAGGCACTAAAACAGCCACAAAATATGGTGTAAAAGGGTTTTTGGCTTTGAAGTGGAGTTAATGGAGTAAGTCGAGAGAGAAAAATTAGTGCTAACTCGAAAAATTCCAAAATTGGGTTTTGAGATCGTCTTAAGGGTGTAAGGACAAAGAACAGAAATTAACATTTTGTCCAAACTCCAACAAAAACCAATAACTCAATTTGGAGACCAATCAAATGACTTACTACGTTGACTTTGACAACCAAACAAATGACACTTGGACTATGGTAGTCTATCAAACCTTACCTCAATTAATAGGGTTAGACAGTGTAGCTTGGAAAAAAACTACAGCGCCGCGAAAGGGAAAGACTGGAGTGAATTGGGAGATTGAATATAATGTTGCTCTCGCTAATTACAAACAAACCGAAGGAGTAGGTGTTTATACAGCATCCCAAACGTTGGGGACTACATTAGGAAAGAAGTGGAAGGTTGTTTTCAAGGATGGTATTCAACAGCTTAAAGAGGATGGGGATGCAGAAAAACTAGACCAAATTGTAATTAAGAATGAGTCAAAGCAATTCGCTGATATTGGTGTAGGGATGTCAGGCGATGCATCTGCTTACAAGCGACACGTTTACAGTGGTAGTGCTGGTCAGTTTCTGATGACTCCTACGTATCATGTAGGTATATTTAACGACTTAACATTGGGAACAGTGATATCCAGTAATGTAATAGTAGGTCCATCGAAACTTAAATTTCGAAATGGAATGAATAAAGCTGTTGTGACTGCCTCAATTGAGGACGAAAACATCGTGCTAACCATTACATATCAGAATGCTTTGGTTGCTAACTATGAACAAGTGAAAACACTTTCGCGATCATTTGGTTCTGAGTTCAATGAAGTCTTGGACGATAAGGAAACTGCTACCAAGCTTCAAAGATACTGAAAGCCTTGCTATAAATAGAGTTTAGCCTTATCTTCAAAGTTTGAATCAAAACTTAACAAAGTTCCTAACCCCTCTTTCAAGCTTGGGAGAGGGAGCTAGGGATTCATAGCTGTTATCACCATCAAAAAAGCCATATCAAAGAGATCAAACAGGAGAAATTATGCTAAATGGAGTTCCTATTGGTACAGTCTGCCCATTTGCTGGGCAAATCAATCCCGTCACTGGCGATGCGAACAATATTTTCCCTTCATCGGGTTGCTCAAGCCAAGATGCACAAGCCGGTAGCTTGAATGCCGACATCCCCATCATCTACCCTGAAGCATCAGGTTGGATGTTGTGTGATGGTCGCTACCTTGAGATAGATGCCTACCCTGAACTATTTGCAGTTATCGGAACACTTTATGGAACACAAGGGAATGATAAATTTAGACTCCCTGATTACCGTGGACTATTCATGAGAGGAGTTGATGCTGGCTCTGGATTAGATCCAGAAGCTGCTGAACGAATCGGTCCAGACGGCACCGGTAAAAGTAGTGGCATCGGCTCACTTCAGTGTGATGCTCTCCAGCAACACCAGCACAACTACAATATACTATTACTATCAGCACAGGCACAACCAGGTAGCGTTGCAGCAGCACAAACATCTGAGATGAGACAGACAACTGGTGTCGAGAGCCCTGCCCGCGTTAGTCTAGATGAAACTCGACCTAAAAATATTTCTGTCAACTATATTATCAAGTATAGATAGCTGCTCTCTTAGGGTGCGTTAATCTTAATGTAACACACCTTTTTAACTATCAGCCAATCTTGTAGGTTGGGTTGAGCCAATGAAACCCAACACTATCTTTTCCTATCTCTTACCTGACATGATATTTTACCATTTCTTAACTTGATAAGTTGGGTTTCACAAAGTTCAACCTAACCTACGGTTACTGCTATAAACTGCGATCGCAATGAGTGAACCTTCTAGAATATATTGAGCGTAAATGCTTAGTAGGTTTGTTTTTTTAAGATAATTTGCGATCAAAATAGTTAGACAACTTCCATTGATATTGCTGATTAGTAAGCTTTAGGCTATGCATCCGAGATTAAGCTTGCCTAAAACTTACTGTTAGCTCTGCCGACTGGAATGAAAATAGACCATCCAAAACAAACTAACGGAGACTACAATGGCAACTTACACAATTAAGATCGAAATGGACCAAAAGGCTGCCTCCGAGCTGACCTTCAAACATACTCCTGCCACCGATGCTGAGATAGGGCAAACCCCGCCTTCAGGGAAGCAGTTTATTAACGTCTCGGCCAATGCTATCAACGGCACGGGAAGCCTTACGGGGGGCACTGGCACGAGTTTGAATAACATATTCTCCTGTGGGACCTTCGATGCAAATAACTTACCTCAAATCGACAATCTGTATACAATCAAGGCCACCGACAGCCAGGACGGGACGTTATACCAGTTCGGGGCCAAATGCGTCCACTCTGGAGCGAATTCGGACTTCAAGTATCTGTAGCGGACGGACTTCGGACTTCCTGATTCTGACGGGTTTTGTGTTTTCTCGTTTGGGCTGAATCCAAGTACGATCGCCTGCTCTCGTAGGGTGCGTTACATTAACATTAACGCACCTATTTAACTATGAGTAATAAGAGCAATTATCCAGAGGTTGTCAATTCATTTCCATAATCTCTGAATTGGATAAGCATCAAATTTAGTACGATCGCCTGATATTGTAGGTTGAGTTGAGGCAACGAAACCCTACACTATCTTTTCCTACCTCTTGCCTAACATTATCTCTTCCCATTTCTTAGGTTGATAGTTTGGTTTCACAAAGTTCAACCTAACCTACGATTATTTTTATAAACTGCGAGTGCAACTCTTCAATAGTAAAGAGGTGCACTCGCTTTTTTGCTGACTGCTTTTTTCGATAGATTGACCGCGATCTCAATAGAGGGAATAAAACGGCTATAAGTTAGCTGAAAAGAGAGTTTTATGTTTTAAAGTGAATTTAATGGAGTGAGTCGAGAGAGAAAAATTGGCACTAACTCAAAAAATTCAGAAATTTGGTTTGGAGATCGTCTTTAGGGTGTAGAGACAGAGGACAGAAAATCAGGTAGGGATTAACTCCTTGGGAGCTAACTTATTCGTCCGTAGTATAAATAATCGGACAAATTTAAAATTAACGATGAGGACGAGGCAACTGGCTTAGTCCCCATTCGTGAATTAAACTGAATTAACGGAGAAAAAAAATGACCAATTACGAAATAAAGCCTGAAAGACAAAAAGCCCTGAATAGTCTTGGAAAGTCTATCCCAGGGAATGTTCCTGTACGTGCACCGGAAAATACAAAGCAATTCCCCTATTGGTTTGTTGGGAAACTTAGTATGGAATTTCCAAATGGGAAAAAGTATTTGGGCACAGGTACACTGATAGCAGCAAAATTCAAAGGGGATACTGGTCTATATGTACTAACTTGTGCCCACAATCTGTACGATAAAAGTGATGGTGGAAGGGCTATCAAAGTCAGTTTTCAAAGGGGATTGAACGGACAGGCTACGCCACCCTATCCTGTAGTCGAAGCCGTAGACTGGCATTACCCTGCAGGGTATCCTTCCAATAGCATTCCACGCAACTTAGATAAGAGTCAGCTTGGATCGAACTTGCTCAGGACAAGTGAAGCACTCGACTATGGTCTTGTCAAGCTAAAGGAAAAGATTGAGGTTACAAATGCCCCAGAAATCGTAGCAAAGGATAACAGAGAACTTCACAGACTCAATGTCAAGCTAGTTGGATTGTACGGCTGGGAAGGTCACAAGAACAATATGTATGTGGGCACGGGAGAAATTACGGTAATCAACCCAGAGCAACTTGGATATCCAATTAGCACGGCTCTAGGTACAAGTGGCACAGCCGTAATGACAGAAGATTATAGTAGTATTGTTGCTGTGCACACACATGCCGGTCTGCCGGGAGATGATCACAATTATGGTCGCCGCATGACGGATGAAGTAATCGAGGAAATCAGAGGCTGGCAAGAATAATTACTATCGGTAGATCGTCTGCTCTCGTAGGGTGCGTTAACAAAGTGTAACGCACCTCTTTAAATATCAGTAATAAGAGTCATTATCCATAATATCATGTCCGTTAATATCGTTTGTGTAAAGCCAATGGTAGATATCTACAGGAAATTTAAGTTTTTTTCACAGCGAGTAAGCTTTCCTCCCTGTTCCCTGTTCCCTGTTCCCTGTTCCCTAGCTTTGCTATACAATACCGATGCTACCGGACATGATATAAGTTATCAATTCATTCCCATAATCTCTAAATTGGATAAGCATCAAATTTAGTATCCCGACTAATCAAAATAAGGGGTCTGTTCATTGCTTGAGCGATCAACATTCTGTCAAATGGATCGCGATGATGTATAGGTAAATAACAACTTTGCAGGGTATCAATAAATGAAATAGGCAGCAAGAGAATATCTGAAGATTCCAGTTCAACCCGAATATTTTCATAGCTTCGTTGTAGTGATAACTTACCAATATTCAACTTAATAGCAATTTCCCAGAGACTAGCAATACTCAGATAAATGTTATCTGCTACATCAATCATATCTCTTATGTTATTAGGCAAATTAGAATCATTTTCAGATAACCAGATAAAGGTATGAGTATCTAACAAAAAATCACTCATTCCATGTATTCCTTAAAATCTACCAACGGCTCATCAAAATCATCAGGCAATGGTAAAATAAACGCCCCTTTTAATATGCCTGAACGACGTTTTTTGAGAGGATGTTGCTCTTGTGAAATATCTTTCGAGTAGTTTTCTATCAAATACTTAGCGTAATGTAGAAGTTCTTGTTTAAGAGATTCTGGCATTTTTTCAATGGTTTGCAAAATTTATGTGTCAATATTCATGGTTTGTCCTAGCTTGTCTGTGTGCAAAATACTCCCGATGCTCCTGTTTAAACAATTAATAATTACCTCTTCTTAAAAAAAAGAGGATTGACTAAAAGGAATTTTTTTTGTCCTTAAAAGGAGAGGCTTTAAACCTTAATTAATTATTTAGTACAATACTATTGTAGCATTTACATTAATTAAACGATTAAAAAAATTCAAAACTATAGAATCCTTAGTAGACTGACACATCTAAAATAGTGCAATAAACGTAGGTTGGGTTGAGGAACGTTTGCGGAGCATTTCCAACGGAAAAACCCAAGAAAAATAAGGCGCGTGTTGGGTTTCACTATCGTTCTACCCAACCTACATTTTTAGAAGTGTCGGTCTACTACAACAGCGGAGATCACACTGATAATGATTGATACATAGACGATCGCCTTTCTAAATAGCTTAAGCAACTGCCTGATTTTCACCTATGTCAGACAAACACCGGGTATAATAACACCACCCATTGGGATTATTTGGGTACTCCTCAGTAAACTTTTTCAATATAGCTACACTTTTTGCCGACTCTCCTCGCAACCGATAATACTCAGCCTTTAACTGGTGAGCATCAGCAGAGTGGGGAGCTAGTTTCAATACAGCATTAACTATCTTTTTAGTCTGCTTCCCCTCCTCACCCAATACCAATTTCATCCGGCAACGATACGCCAACCGTCGTTTTAAAACTGAGTAATCATCAGGAACTAACTCTTCTGCTCGACTTAACTTCAACTCCGCCTCCTGAAAATCACCCACTGCTAAGAGTGCATCATAACTGTGAATCAAGGCAACAATATCATCTGGTTGAAGTAACAAGATTTGCTCAAAAGCTCTCAATGCAGCCTCAGCATTATTCAGTTCCATCTGAACTCGCCCCAACGCTAACCAGTGAGATGGATTTTCTGGTTCAGAAACTGCTGCTTTCTCAAACATTTTTACTGCTTTGTCAGGGTGAGAGCGACAGACTTCTATCAAACCCTGGATATGATGACCAGTAGCAACATTACTGGATAATGGCAAGGCTTTGTCATAAATCTTAATTGCCTCAGTCACCCTTCCCATCAACTGTAAAAGCTTGCCCAGTTTCAACCCCACTTGAATTAATTGAGGTTGTCGCTCAATAACTTGGTGATATTCCTCAACAGCTAACTCCCAGTTTCCACTTTCATATAGCAGATCGGCTAATTCCAACCGTTTTTTCCATCCAGAAGGATACTGCTGCACATATTTAGTTAGGGTTTTCAACTTTTGCTGTTGTCGGGTGTTTTTTTTCTCTAATACCAGTTGTACATTTAACTCGACCTTTGAAGATTCGGATAATTTTACCAAACGGGGGGTAAAAACAGAAGCTGAAATCTTACTTAAAGATACTCTTTCCTTACTTTTTTTCATTTTCAAATTTTTTAGTGGTAAATGGCAAAGGTTATGTTATACTTAAATGATTAGGTAAAGTTCCCGCCGATTTTAAGCCTGTGGAGAAGATAGGTTACAGCCCATGGGGCAGTGGTCTTCAGTGAAGCAGGAAGCTTGTCTCCAAAGCTCAAACCTCGGTTTGGGTAAGTTGGGGTAAGTTCAGCGGAACGGCTGGTGTTTCTAGACATATTGCTGTTACCTGATAATTGATTTGCTCAAAATTGGACTCGGTTGTCATGGAAAGAGGAGATGGAATTACTGATTTTTCTGATTGAAAATCATCGAAAATCTCATCCTCTCCAACCTCTTTTAACAAGAGAGGAGAATCATCCATTCCCGATAGATACGGCTTCAATTGCTTTTGCAGAATTTCTCGCCCCTGTTGGATGCGTTTATAAACGTTATCCACAGAGAGACCAAGTTTTTTGGCAATCTCTGAGTAAGACATATCTTGGTAAAAATGCAGTATAAAAGGCTCTCGCAGTCGGGGAGGCAGAATCTCTATTTGACTGCGGATATACATTCGTAACTCGTGACGGAGAATAGCTGACTCAGGAGAATTCTCACTAGAAGCTAATGTCTGGTCTTCTCCTACTGCCATTTCTTCAATACTTTCAACACCCATTGCACCTCTGTGACGTTTTCGATGCAGATCCACGCAGAGGTTATGAGTCATTCGAGTTAACCACGCTTTGGGATTAGTAATTTTTTCGGCGTGGTGTGGTAGTTTTTCCCACGCCTTCATTCTGGCTAGACTTAATGCTTCTTCAGCATTCGTGCGATCGCCTCCCATCCAAGTTATGCAGCGACCGTAAAGATAGTCTTGATATAATAACCATAACTGCCAAAAGGCGGTGTGTTCGCCAAGAGATATACTTTTCAACAAATTATTCTTGTCTAATTTTGTTTCTGTTTTAAGTTTTTTTAAAGGAATGGAGTGAACTCTATAGGGAATTTTATGATCTGGAAAAATACTTAGGGTCATTTAGTTTAATCCTTGGTGTAAGTATTAATTCGGATGTAAATATTGGTAGTGCAGAGCGCAAAGTCTGGGATAAGTAAACAAGTCGTTCCAACTCTAAGGAGCGATAGGCGTTGCTGAATTAGGGTATGATTTTGAAATTAGGGGTTAGGGAGTAGGGAGCTAATTGCTAGTATCAATATCCCTGGCAATTTACGGCAATAACACCTCAAAAAATGGGTGGATAGTTTGAAATTTTTACAATTTTAGCTTATAATAAGTGTCGGAAGTTCTCAATCTCGATCAGGATATCAAATAGCCCATGGTATGGTTTGACTATCAGGATTCGTAAATCAATAAACTAGGGTGGGCTGCACCCGAATTTACGCTTGTGAACTGGCAAGAGCCGACTCTCCAGGTTAAAGCAAGAAGCAAACATCAAGACAGGAATTACCGGGTTTTACCTAGTTTTGCCGGGATTGTGTAAGTTTTGTACAGCAGTAGTTCTAATAACATAGTTAGGGAACAAGTAGTCTTATAAGATACATATTTATAATTCATACCTAGGTTATGCAACGCCGAAATAGGTGACCACCAAACTTACTGTTACCTCATTCTGTTCCTAGGCTTTCTTAATGCAATACCTAATAGTTGTATCTCAACCTTGTTTCACTACAAATAATCCTAACTAATGTTTATTTGCAGTGACGAAAAATGACATTTACAGGGCTTTTCAGATTGATCAACCACATCGTCATCACCAAAATATTGTAGGGACGTTCCATGGAACGTCCCTACTGTGGTCTACTGAAATGAAAACCGCTGTAATTGCAGATTGAATCTTAACTAACTCTCAAAATGAATTTCACAATAATCAATGTGAATTTTTTTTTCACATTCGGTACAAGAACAGAAAAATCAGAAAGAAAAATTTATTTTCAATAATTTTCAACGGAGAGGGTGGGATTCGAACCCACGGAAGGTCTCCCTTCAACAAATTTCGAGTTTGCCGCATTCGACCACTCTGCCACCTCTCCCTAATTCAGTTATCAGTTAGCCTCCTATCGGAGGAACTGCGTTAACAGTTATCAGTTATCAGTAACCTTCAGCTAAGGCTAAAAGTTTGAGACCTGATTTCTTGGTCAAAAGTCTTTTGGGACTTTGGCCATTAAGATGAGCAAAATATGATTAATTTATTCTATCATATCAAATCCGGTTATACAGTAATCGCAAAATTACTTCCAGGACTTACGCATAATCACCATATCTAGTAGGGGCGATTTCCTGCGGAATGCTGCGCAAACGCATTTACGTTTGCAGAGCATTCCGAAGGAAAGTATTCCGGAATGGAAATCGCCCCTACAGATCGTGTATGATTAAATATTTTTCGTAAGTCCTGACTTCATCTTTATACAGATTTTCTATTGAAAACTAATTTAAAAATTCATGCTATTCAAATCCTTTCTTTATCCTGGCTCCTGACTTCTGACCAAAAAATAATCTCAATAGCCTTCCCTTTTAAGGGGATGAAAAAAATATTCGCCATACGCATTTCCAGCCTCTGGCAACAGCGGCGAGGTACTGATAACTGATAACTGATAACTGATAACTGAAATGACCTATTCCCTATTCCCTGATATCAAAGAAAAGAACTATCAACTTGATCTGATTCTAAAGTAGTTTGAAACCCCGTAACAGGAGTCCATTGAATCCCACCATCACGACCTGTCCAAAATAGAGGAATATTATTTTCTTGAAAAAATTCAATCATATCTGGATGGACAGAATCTGAAGAAGCGATCGCTACTTCTGGCCGAATAATATTCAATAATTCTGGATTCAGCTTATTTCCAGGCCACCAAAGTACCTGAGTCTGCTGAAAACTTCTTGCTGCTAATAACTTACTCTGCTCGGACAGTTTAGCATTTCCCAATAATAACCAACTTTGGCCATGAATCATAAATTCTACAATTGGGGTCTCAGAATTAATTAATTTTATCTGTGTAGAACCCAACTCAATATTTTGCTTATTTACCAAAGTGTAGTAATTAGCTTGACTCTTTTGCAGAGTATTAAAGACAGGTTGATTATTAGTTTGATAATTCTTTTCATCATCAGCTTCTACATCATAAAAAGTTTTAACTCTTAAGCTATCAAAAATATTAGACCAACCCCGACTCAGACCTTTTTGGGAATAAAGAGCAATAGACCAATCAATTTTATTAATACCTTGCTGCCGTAAAAATGGTAACACTGTAAATCTGGCTGTATTTTCATCTCCAACATTAACCAGAATTACTTTACCTCGGTCTTGAATCACAAACACTGGTTCAGAGGATGAATTAAGAATCGTAGCTTGAAACACAGAAGTCCGAGTATACCAGAGAGGAATAATAATAATAGCGATCGCTAAAAGCAAACTCCACTGCCAAAACTTCAGAGGCAACTTTTTCTTTTTGCGTTTATCTGCTGCTGGGGGTCTACTTCTCAAAAACCATGTAGCAAAAATCAACCCATATAGCACAACCAACTGATAAACCGATATTGCTCCCACTGCAACTTGATTTCCTGGTAACTTGCTAAAAAACTGCACAATTTCAATCAAACTCCTAACCGGAAAAGATAATATTTCCGCTATCAGACTGCCCACATAAGGAGAAATTAAAGCCAGTATTGCACTAATAAATCCACCCAAAGTAATTACAGCAACCAGAGGTGCAGTAATAATATTCACCAAAATAGTATAGGGCGAAACCACATAAAACACAGATAGCAATAGAGGTAAGGTCCAAACAGAAGCAGCAATAGGAATAGCAACTAAAGAAGCGATACCAGAGGGCAACCAATCTAACCGTTTCATTAAAGACGGAACTGTTACCAATAATCCTAGAGTCGCCAAGAAACTCAACTGAAATCCTAAATCCCAAATCCACAGAGGATTGACTAATAACAACAAAGTAGCAGCCAAAACTAGAGAAGCTAATGGTTTAACCTGGCGTTGAGAAATAATTGCTAGCAAAGCTGCCAATCCCATAAAAGCTGCTCGCAATACTGAAGGGGAACCACCAGTTAAACCCACATAGATAATTAAAGTAAAGATACCAAAGCCAAATCTTGCTCCTGAAGGCAAATTTTTAGTCAAAGTCAGCACCACACCTAAAATTAGGGAAACATGAAAACCTGATGCTGCCAATACATGAGCTAAACCAACCTGCACAAATTTGTCTCGTAGTTGATAAGACAAATCTACAGCTCTACGTCCTAAAACCATTGCACTTACCAGAGGCCCTTCTGGAACTCCCAAAGAACTTACCTGAGCGCGAATAATTCGCTGTCGAATCTTATATAATCCCCAAGCATTACTACTTTCTTGGTTAGTAGTAGTAAGTTTATAACCTGCAACCCCAGCAAAAGAACCTTGTCTAGCTAAATAAGCACGAAAATCAAACCCTCCAGGATTAGTAGCTGGTGATGGTTTATATAAAGAACCAGTTATTGCTACTAACTCACCAGGATCGACACCTGTTGCTTGCAGAAGGGGTATTGTGACGTAAAGTTTTCCTGTAACATCTTGGTGTACATTTGCCGAACCATCAGTACCAACTATTTCACTTACTTGAGCTACTTTTAGCCAAAGTTGTGCTTTTTCTGAGCGAGTCTTGCGGGGAGAGGAGATAACTCTTCCACGAACTGTAACTACTTGTTGTTTAGATTCACCATCAACTGGGATGATTTTACTAATATCGGTAGCTGTAGGTTGGGGTACTCGAAATTGAAAATAAATACTGGCAAGAAAAGCGATCGCTCCCGCAATTATCCACAACCAATTTGAATTTAGCAGTGATTTTCTAGTTCTTTTGGAGACTGAATCTGGAAATTCACCACTTCTGAGTAACTCTTCAGAATTTATTTTTTGTTGAGAAGTTGTGATTACTTTAGCTGACCTGCGTAAAATTTGTCGGTATCTTTGTTGTACAATAATTGCTAATACTAATCCTAAAGTTAGTATGGCATATATACCCCAAGGTACAATAGTAGATATTAGCCCCATTATATAAGCTAGGCAGATAACGATCGCTACAGCTTGATTCATTTTTTCGTAAGGAAGAAGGGTGTTAGGCTTGTTTGTAGTTTTGCTCTAGCCGAAATAATTAAGGTGTTTTAGCCCAACTACAGGATTGACACAGCTAAAATAGTCTAATAGTAGGGTCGGGTTTTAGTTGCAATTTTCATGCTCACCCTAAGATTAAATAAACCCGCCCTAATGCACACCCATTAGATGTGTCAGTCCACTACAAGCCTGATAATATTTTTATGTTAAAAACATTAAGGTTTAACTACTAAGGAACGATAAATAGTTTAGATAGCTAAACCCAGTCTTAAACCTAATGCTGCATGAACTACCATAATAAATAGTGCTATGCTACCCAGGTACGCATGAGTAGTGCGCAATGCCGCTTGATTTCCACCAAATTTTGTCAGGGAAATAAAACCGTTTGCTGCCAGTAATGCTAATACAACGGAACCCGTCCAAAAATGAGGACTTTCAAATATTTCTTGTTCTTGCATCACCAGAGATAATACCCCACCTGTGTAGCCTAATGCCATAAATAGGAACATAAATGGTGCCATTTTCCGATGATTAGAACCACTTTCAAGAGCTATTGCTTCATCAGTGACTACTCGTCTACGCCATCCGGTGAAACCAACAAAACCACCCATGACAAATACAACTATCCCCATCATTAGTGGGTGTCCCCAATGTACGATTGGTTCAGGAGTACCAAAATTGCGGAATATGTCTGCGATTGGTTCTAAATATTGTCTGATTTCCATTTTTTATGCTCCATAAAACTGATATAAAGCGTCACATATATTGACCAATTAAAGTTTACTTCAAAATTCCACAAACTTAAACCCCCGTTGTCAACCTATCGAGAGTAGCCTGTGTTTCAGCCATTATAGTTGTTTATTGGTTATTTAGTTTTAATTTAGTCCTGATGGATTTTATTGAGATTGAGTACACTCAAGTCCTATATTTTCTGGCGAATTATACCGTTATTCTTTTATTAAGTCAATACTCTAAAAAATGGTATTTTATTTTATTTAAGGTCAAATCCCCAGTTTCTCTGCTTTTTTTCGGAGTGTTACAAGAAACCAGGTTTATGGGAGGTAGATGTTAGTATATTGGAGATGTCTATTGCCACCAATTTGGCACAATTTAACAACCTCAGGACTTACGCAAACTTGTAGATCATACGCTATCTGTAGAGGGCAAATGCCATTTCCCCCTACTAGGTATGGCGTTTATGCGTAAGTCCTGAACCTATCAAAATAGATAATACAACATGAGTCCATCTACATCTTTGCCCGATATTTACTTCAATTTCTTTATGTTTACCACTGATATGTTTGTGTTCCCTATGAACATGAACACCCCTAATGTAGACTATAAGAAACTTGTGGTAAATCATATTAGACAGCTACAAGCATTTGGTTATAATGGGTTTGAGTTTCCTATTGCTCCTACTTTTGGAGAAAATTTTAGCCAAGATATCCAAAATTATCAGCAATTAAAGCAATATCTCAACGATCAAGGGTTGTCCGATGTGAAAATATCCACAAGTGTACTAGGAACTAGAACTTTTGATCCTAGTTCTTTCTATCCCCAACAAAGGCAAAAAGCACTGGAATATTTGAAATCACGAGTTGATATTACAGCCACTTTAGGGGGTGAAATTATGATGGGTCCAATTCTTATTCCTTATGGTGTTTTCCCTACCACAGACTTTAATGAGCCTATTTGGAGCGATCGACTACAAGAACATTTAGCACTACGCTATCAAAATGCACAACCTATTTTCAACGAATTAGGCAAGTATGCTGAGGAAAAAAATGTCAAATTAGCCATAGAACCTATTACTCATTGGGAAACTCCAGGACCGAATAAATTATCTCAATTAATAGAATTTCTTCAAGGTGTGGAAAGTAAACAAGTGGGAGTTGTAATTGACAGTTCCCATGAAACGTTAGATGGAGACGGACCGGAAATATTCTCAGAACAAGTTAAGCATTTAGCTGACGAAAAACGGCTACATCATATTCAAATTTCATCTCCTGATCGAGGCCCAATTCATACCAGTTGGCTACCTTGGCAGGATTTTCTCACACCAGTCTTGGAAGTATATAACGGACCAATTGCTATAGAAATTTTCAATGCAACTCCTCCCTTTGTTGACCTGCTGCGTCTGTCTCGACGCAAGTTTTGTATACCAGGACAAGATAACCCTAATGAATATCCGAGTGCTTATGACATTGCCAAGAAAGCTATTGAAGCAACCAAAAAGGAAATTACAAAAGTTCTAGCTCCCCGCGCTGTCTCGTAGAGCAGCGTCGGGAGTATGTGAAGTTTAGGCTGCTTCCACAGTTTCTTTCAACAGTGGAAAGTTAAGACTTTCCCGTTGTGCTAAGTAAAGTTGACCAACTTGACGTGCTAAATTACGAATTCTGCCAATATAACGAGTGCGTTCGGTGACAGATATTACTCCCCTAGCATCTAGTAAATTAAAACTGTGGGAACATTTGAGAACATAGTCGAGACTGGGTAAGACTAATTCTTGTTTTATGAGTTGTTCAGCTTCTTTTTCATAGAGACCGAATATATTAAACAGAAACTCAGGATTAGATGCTTCAAAATTATAGGTACATTGTTCAATTTCTCCCTGAAGGTAAACGTCTCCATAAGTGACATTATCAGTCCAAGCTATTTTAGTAATAGCATCAACTTCCTGGAGATACATCGCAAGGCGCTCCAAACCATAAGTGATTTCAATGCACACTGGGCGACAATCTATACTACCACATTGTTGAAAATAGGTAAATTGGGTGATTTCCATACCATCAAGCCAAACTTCCCAACCAACACCCCAAGCACCCAGAGTGGGAGACTCCCAGTTGTCTTCTACAAATCGAATATCATGATCTTCTGGACGAATACCCAGAGCGCGGAGAGAGTCAAGATAAACATCTTGAATATTATTAGGAGAGGGTTTGATTAAGACTTGATATTGATAGTAGTGTTGAAAGCGGTTAGGGTTTTCACCATAACGCCCATCGGTGGGACGACGACAGGGTTCAACGTAGGCAACTGACCAAGGTTCGGGACCAATCGCCCGCAGAAATGTGTGGGGGTTCATTGTACCTGCCCCTTTTTCGGTATCATAAGGTTGAGCGATGAGACAACCGCGATCGCTCCAGAATTGATTTAAGGTAGCTATGACTGATTGGAAGTTCACTTACTTTTTTTTAGGTTTTTATTTTACCTGAAATTATGGCATTATTTGGGATATTATGAGCAAAATACTCTTTTAATTTTTCCCATTTATCATATTGTCTAACATAAAACAATTGTATTGTCAACCAGAAAAAAAAAGAGATTTTTTACTATAATTTAATTAGGAATCAATCATAGGTAATTAGTAATGATTACATCCCCAGTTGTTGTCAAAAAATCAACAGAATATACTTTAGAAGATTGGGTACAAAATCCTCCTGAAAAGAAAGAGTGGGTTAACGGGCAATTATTGGATAAAAATGGTATGACTCTTAAGCATAGTCGGATTCAAGGAAATCTTTACTTTTATTGGAGAAGTTACAAAGATTCTAGTGAGCAAGGTGGAAAAGTTTATACTGATGTACCTTGTCGGACAAACAAGCAAGGGCGTTACCCTGATGTTGCTTATCTTACTCCAGAATTAGAGACAGAATTTGGCAATGAAAAAGTCTTGCCTCAAAGTTTTCCTTTAAGTGCTGAAATTGTTTCTCCTACAGATTTAGCTGAAGATGTTATTGCTAAAGCACAAGAATATTTAGAGTCTGGAGGTGAGGAAGTTTGGTTAGTATTTCCTGAGAATAAATGGGTAATTGTTGTGACTCAAGAATCGAGGCTTATTTTTATTTCTGGGCAAGTTGTTAATACTCAAAAAGTTTTAAATGGTTTTAGTATTCCGGTAGATGAGTTATTAAGTTAATTAGGACTTAAGCAGGTGAACCCAGAAACAAGTTTTTTTAGTCGATGTATATTCAACCTCTCCAAAAATCAAAAATAAAGTTAATTATTATCCATAAATTATCAATTACTTCCCACTATTACCGAAAAATTCAGATATAAAGCCTCTCCATTCATGGATAAAAAACAAAAAAAATCCTTTTATACTATTTCTCAATGAAGTTGCACTTAATAAAAGATAACAGCTATTGCTAAAATTAAGCTTTGGAATTAAGCTTTGGGTAATAATTATTAAGCGCATTGTTACAGAGAAATGATATTAGTCAATCCTCTTATTTCTAGGAAAAAGTAATTATTAATTATATCATGTCCGCTGGTATGGTCGCGTCGTGTAAAAGTTGGGGAAATATTTACATTATGTAAGGTTTTTCCTTTTCTTCTTTCTTCTCTCCTAGATAACTCAAGCCTTCTTCCTTACCTTCTCACTTGTAATACCGATGCTACCGGACATGATATTATTAATTGTTTAATTATTCTCTTTAATTCTATGAATAATCAAATTTTGAAGGAAAAATTACAAGCGACCATCAAAAATATTCAAACTAGAAATGATGGTTCTCCTGTTACTAATGTGAAGTTAGAAAAAACTTTAGAACAAGAAATTGAAAAGTTAACAAAAGACTTAGAAAGTCTCAATCTTCATCCTCAACCTCTCCTCTATACTCCTAATTTATTAGAAGGAAGTTGGCAACTACTATACTCTACAGCTAGAGAAATTCGTTCTTTAGATTCCCTACCATTGGGATTAAAAGTAGGAAAAGTTTATCAAGTAATTAATGTTGCCAATAAAGAATTTTTTAATATCGCCCAAGTACAACATCCTATGAAATTAATATCAGGATATGTGAAAGTAACTGCTAGTTTTGAGCCAGCTATAAATACATCTGGTTTAGCAGATAAACGCATCAATGTCTATTTTGATAAACGTTATTTAGCGATTGAGAAAATTGTAGGTATTGACACACCTAAATTAAATCCTTTTAAAGTTGTAAAAGCTAATAATCCTCAAGGTAGAGTTGCCACACTTGATATTACTTATATAGACGAAAATTTTAGAATTGGACGTGGGGGAGATGAAAGTTTATTTATTCTGAATAAAGTCAATTTGTAAACATTTCCTGCGGAATGCTGCCCAAACAGGTCTTAGCCGTCAGCTATCAGCTTCTTTTCATGAATTGATAATTGATAATGGATAATTGATAATACCATTTCTCAAAAACTTTTCTACATTTGATTAAAGTAGGGGAGTAGGGGAAGGTAGGGACGTTGCATAAGGGCGTCCCTACAAACAAGAATAATTAATGCACTCATAGTGCTCAAACTAACAAAAAAGTAATTACCTTAGTTTAATTACTTAATAACTGAAGTGTTATTCAAGGTGTTGCGTTACTTTTAGGAATTGGTATAATTAGCTCTGGTTTTATCCTTGAGGATTGAATATAAGGAAATATCCTAGCACTTTTCTCTTGGTCGATTGGATATGGCTAGGTTTCGCGCTCTTGCAGAGCCGCTCCGCTTTTCATGTCGGCTGAAGCGCCGAAACAGCATCCCATCCTAAGGTCATGCGAGCAATTCATGTCGCGAAGCGTTAACGTTTGCGGAGCATTCCGTCAGGAAAGTTGTGCGCTAGCTAAACGACCGCTTTTTCCTGTTGAAATAGGAGGCTTTAAACCTAAACTATTTAATCAATAATTATTAATTATTCGGTAATTTAGGAGTAGTGATAAAAAAATTTTTGTTTGTAGTAAAGCTCTAGCCGATAATATATGTATTTTGAGGCTAGAGCTTTACTACGAGCTTCTAATTATAACTATTCAACCGGACATGATATTAGGAATTATAATGAATATATTTAATACCATTTTTTATGTCATAAATTCTTGTTTTCCTCAAATATAAATTTCATACAAAGTATTTTAATTAAGCTAATAAATCATAACTAATAGTTGATAGCTGAAGGCTTTATTTGCCTGAAAATATCAATACTAATTTCTTCTATAAAGATAATGAATTAATGACTGATAGCTGACGGCTATGCTTAAGTTAATTGATTTCCTTGATACTCCATAATTATCACAGGAATTTTGAATATTTTCCTACCTAATTGAGGTATACCAAATTTCAACTTTAGAGATTGAGGTAATTCTGCTAAAGAAATAGGCTCGAAACCTAAGCGACTGTAAAAATATTCTAATTTTTGACCCAGACATTCCAAATATAAAGGTTTAGTTGCCTGTTGAATTAGATGTTTTGTAAGTGTTGTGCCTAATCCACATTTTTGCCAAGCTTTTACAACTACTAAACTACCTAATTCTTGTGTATCTTCAAAATTACGCAATTGTCCACAAGCTACTAATTTTCCCTCAGATTCAATCACCCAAAATTGTTGCCAACTTAATTGAGTCGGGTCAAGTTTAGCACTTAAAACTAACTTACGGATAGACCATATATCTTTAGCAGTTGCAGGTCTGAGATTACAGGAATTTGGTAATACTATTTCTGTCATTTTTAGGGAATAGGGAATAGGGAATAGGGAATAGTTCAACAATTAATAATTAATAATTACCTGTTCTTATAAAGAAGAGGAGTGACTAATATCATTTCTCTGTAACAATGCGCTTAATAATTATTACTGAAGGCTGAATTTTAGCAATAGCTGTTATCTTTTATTAAGTGCAACTTCATTGAGAAATTTATAAATAGCATAAAAGGATTTTTTTTGTTTTTTCTCCATAAATGGAGAGGTTTTATACCTTAATTTTTCGGTAATAGTGGGAAGTAATTGATAATTAAGCAGGTAAAAATTCATTACACATTTTGTTAGACTAAATTCCTTATACTGTATGCCTCACATCAAATTAGGGTAGGTAAACAATTTTGTAATGGTGCTTATGCTCAAAAATAATTATTCATTATCCATTGTTCATTATCAATTGTTAAAGAGGTAATTATCCATTATCAATTAATGAACATCCTAACAATTACTGAAATAACTTTCAAATCACTGTATTTCCCGCATCTTCTAGGCTAATAGTACCTGAGTGAGATAAAGTTCTCTATATTTTGCTGGTAGTTATACCATTTCTCAAAAACTTTTCTACAGTTTGTTGAGTAGGGGAGTAGGGGAGGGGGGGAGAAGTAAAGATAACAATAATCAATATTAAATAAACTAAAATTAGCAAAAAAATGATTTTATTTGTACTAATTAATTAATAGCTGAAGTAATACCCAAGTATAGCATTACTTTGGGGAATTGGTATTAGGTAGGGGAGTCATCAAACTGGCGACCTATATCATTTTAAAAGTTTTCAGTTAAAATTAACTACTATATAAATTTTCACAACCAATTTAGGATTGCTATATAATCTAACAAGTTGATAAATTATCATCCCAAAATATTCATTATGCCTTTGACTCCTATTTCTGAAGAAGTAGCAAAAACTTGCCTAAAAAATATTCAACTTATTGCTACTGATATGGATGGTACATTAACAAAAAATGGTAAATTTACTTCTCATCTTTTTCTGGCTTTAGAAAAGTTAGCATTAGCAACAGCAAAAATTCAGGTATTAGTAATTACAGGTCGTTCTGCTGGTTGGGTCCAAGCTATTAAAAATTATTTGCCTATTGTCGGAGCGATCGCTGAAAATGGTGGTTTATTTTATCCTATTCATACTGAAGCACCTGAATTTTTAACTTCTATTCCCAATATTGCTCTACACAGACAAAATTTAGCTGAAGTTTTTCAATACTTAAAAAGTCAATTTACCAAAATTGAACCATCTGTTGATAATCAGTTTAGATTGACAGATTGGACTTTTGATATACAGGATTTTAGTTTGTCTGAACTGACAAAAATGGCAGAGATTTGTCAAAGCAAAGGTTATGGTTTTACCTATAGCACTGTGCAATGTCATATCAAACCTTTAGAACAAGATAAAGCTACTGGATTATGGCAAGTTTTGTCAAAATATTTCCCTAATATAACAACAGAAAACATTATTACAGTTGGTGATAGTCCGAATGATGAAAGTTTATTTGAAAAAAGTAAATTTCCTTTGTCAGTGGGAGTAGCAAATGTTCTCGAATATGCTAATAAATTAAATCATCAGCCAGCTTATATTACTAGGAAAAAAGAAGTAGAAGGTTTTTGTGAATTAGCAGAATTATTATTAATTCAGGGAGTAGGGATTAAGTAATTAACAATTAACAATTAACAATTAACAATTAACAATTAACAATTAACAATTAATAATTAATTCTCCTGATGAGCAAAAAAAAAGTCAATAGCCTCCCCTTTTAAGGGGATAAAAAAAGAGAATATTCCTTATGTCAAGCCTCTGGGTTTAGCCAGAGACAGGTGTTAACTGATAACTGAAATGACTGACTCCTAACTACCACAAAAATATTACAATTGAAATGAAATAGGATTGCTATATTTCCCAAACTAAACTTAAATTGCCAACGAAACAAGCTTTTGTAGTAAGATTTAATTATGGCTCAATTAATAAACCTTTTATTTAAAATCAGAAATAATAGCTGATGACTGATGGCTGTTAGCTCCGCATTCCGCAGGAAAGGAAATGCTTACAAATTAATTATGGTTAAACCAGAATCAACAGAAATTAGGATAGTATTAGTAGAAGCCCAAGGGCCACTAAATGTTGGTTCTGTAGCCAGGATTATGAAAAATATGGGCTTCTATAATTTGGTCTTGGTCAACCCACAATGTGACCCTCATGGAGCAGAAGCCCGAAAAATGGCGGTTCATGGGGTGGAAATTTTAGAAAGGGCGACCATCGTCCAAACATTGCCAGAAGCTCTAAAAGGATGTCAAAGGGCGATCGCCACTACATCCCTAGACCGCTCATTGCCCACCCACCTCGAAAACCCGAAAAATGCCCTACCTTGGCTACTGGGATACTCAGCAGCTTTAATATTTGGTAGAGAAGACCGAGGCTTAACTAATGTAGAATTAAACTACGCCCAAAGATTTGTCCGTATTCAATCGGATGATGCCTATCCCTCTCTAAACCTGGCTCAAGCAGTAGCCATCTGCTGTTATGAGCTATATCAGGCACAACTCAATCAAGATAATAGTCCTCAGAGCCAACCTCCCGATTCAGAAGCCTCCCTAGATATTTTAGAAGCATATTATCAGGATCTAGAAACCATGTTATTGAAAATAGGTTATCTTTATCCCCATACAGCATCCAGCAGAATGGAAAAATTCCGTCGTTTATACAATCGTGCTTATCCCTCTACTCAAGAAGTGGCAATGTTACGGGGAATGATTAGACAAATCAATTGGGCACTATCTAATTATGATCGGGATGATAGTTAATTTTCTGCTCTTAGAAAAAATGCGCTTAAAACGAGTAATTGTCTCTATTTCCTAAAGAAATAAGATATTTTTGAGGTATATTAATACACCTCAAAACATAAGGTTAGGCAAAAATTTGGACATTGTTGCGTCCATTCTGCACAAAATGCGTAAAGTTGGCCTCGCCTAGTTATTTTGGCTTTTAAAAGCTCGACACACTGGTTTTTCAAATCTCTTTACCTGTTTAATGCCGAACAACAGAGCTTGGAGCTGGCCGCGCACCCCAAGGTGTTATGACCTAAATAACGTTTACTTTAAAAAAGTAGGCTGGACTAACCATTTAAGCGACTTGAGCGCTTTGATTAGATTTGTGGTTAGTCTGGGTATTCTAATTAATAAGAATATCCTACCACGAAGTTTAAGTTGCTGATGAAAACCTTCAGGATTTATCCATCAGGTAGTTATTTTGCTTGGACTAGGTAAAAATAGGTACGGCTCACGCTAAAGTAATAAGGTGACTTACACTAAGCTAGTAGCTAAGTGTTTCTGTTCAAAGCTAATTTTCTAGGAGTTTTGTGACAGAACCTAGTCTTGAATAAAGTTTTAGGTTGTAGGTGCTAGATTTTAGGTTCAATTTTTGTCCTTGGATTTAACTCCAACTAAATTGTGGACACTGCTAATAACAGTGGGGTTTTAAACCCAATTTCTCTGCAATAGTGTTGGGGAAAATATGCTATATAATAACCAAATTTTTTGGAGTATAGCGACGATAATAATTATTAGACAAATTCACTATTAATAATATCAAAACCTATCATAAATTAACAGAAATAATTGTTTAAATTTTCTCTAATTTTTAGGTTATCTAATCAAAGAAAAAATTATTTTTGCCAAGATTACTTTTGATATTTGTGCAATTTAAACCCCACCCTTAAAGGTGAGGTCTTATCAATAAAATTATAGTTATATATTAAGGTGTTTGGAGTGGTTCAGAATTTTCGCAATCGATCAATTCTTTCAGTAGTACCTTCTACTACTAAGTCAGACTCTCAGTCGCAGCAGTCTAATAGTAAAACCCCTAGTAATCGGCTGCAACCCCAGCTACCACTCAAGAAAAGGCGTAATGTAGCTAAGTTTCCACTTCCAGCTTCTGAGCAACCCCAAACATTTCTCAGGCCAGTACCTTCTAAAAAGAAAACTGTTGTACCCAGAGTTTCCAAACAAGAAATTCCTAAATTTCAGTCTCATAGGGCTAAACGTAGCCGAATAGAGGAACTCACTAGATTAAGGAAGATCGCAGAACAACAACCAACATCATCTGCTCGCCCTCAGAAACGACAAGAAAAAGCTCAATCTTTTATTTATGAGCCACTACCGACTCAAAAATCACCAGTTACAAGTCGTCATAAGTCCCGTTCTGCTTCTTTGCTTTTGTACGCAACTCGGATGTTAATCTTAGGTGTGGGAATAGCAGTAATTGCTGGAACAGTGCTATCAATATTGAAGCCTGGAAGTAGTTCTAATCTGATATCTAAAGCAGCAGATAGTGAGGTAGAGACAAATCAAGAATGGAAATCTCCTTCCATTGTACCTTTGGCAGTACAACAAACTAGGGAAATGACAGCTTTGAAAACAGAGTTAGATACTGTCATTGCCAAATACCCAAAGCTAACACCAGGAGTATTTATGATTGATGCTGATACTGGTGCTTATCTGGATATTAATGGAGATACTGCTGTTGCTGCAGCTAGTACGATTAAATTGCCGATATTAGTGGCTTTTTTCCAGGCGGTGGATCAGGGAAGAATCAAATTGAATGATATGTTAACAATGGAGGAATCTCATGTAGCTGAGGGTTCTGGAGATATGCAGTTTCGGAAGCCTGGTAGCAAATATACGGCTTTGCAAACTGCGAGAAAAATGATTGTGATTAGTGATAATACCGCAACTAATATATTAATTGAAGCACTTGGTGGCGCTGATGTTTTGAATCAGTTATTTCAGAGTTGGGGTTTGAAGAATACTGTTATTAATAATCCTTTACCAGATTTGTCGGGAACTAATACAACGACTCCCAAGGATTTGATAAATTTAATTTCACAGGTTAATCAGGGTGGTTTGGTGTCGCTGAAGTCTCGCGATCGCTTATTTCGGATTATGGAAAGAACTAGGAATGATTCTTTGTTACCCAGGGGTGTAGGTAGAGGTTCTGTGGTTGCTCACAAAACAGGTAATCTGAAGTCTGTGTTGGGGGATGTGGGTATGATTGATTTGCTTAATGGCAAGCGTTATCTATTGGCTGTACTGGTGAAGCGTCCGGATGATGACCAGGATGCTGTAGACTTGATTCGCGGGGTGTCTAAAGAAACTTATCAATATCTTAAGTCTTCAGAATAGGGAGTAGGGAGTTCCGGAATTTTAGGAGGAGTTAGAAGTGAGGAAATTGTCTACGTTGTTCAATTGGAGCAACATAAGAATCTAGTAATTTACTTACTTCTACTTTAGAAGAAGTTCTGAAGTATCCCCGCCCAGCCGATATGGCTGGAGGGGGCGCGGGGCGGGTTTAAATAAATTAATATAGTATATCAATGTTGTTGGTGAAACCCGCCCCTACAAATTTTTCAACGTTGATGGGGCGCGGGGCGGGTTCTGTGCAGGGTGTTAATGGGAACTCAATCAAATCAAATAAACCCGCCCCCATATCTACTCCACGGGGCGCGGGGCGGGTTTAGATAAATTAATATAGTATATCAATGTTGTTGGTGAAACCCGCCCCTACAAATTTTT
>NZ_JBNHEQ010000213.1:5800-12312 GCF_050016015.1 Dapis hubbardiae BLCC-M172 | reverse complement strand
CAACGTTGATAGCGTCGGGGCGGGTTCCGTCCAGGGTGTTAATGGGAACTCAATAAAATTAAATAAACCCGCCCCCATATCTACTCCACGGTGCGTGAGGCGGGTTTAAATAAATTCAACCTCACTATGTAACGAAATGTTGATGCACCTCATAGCCTTGAAATTGCTTCCTATCGTCGCAATGACAACTATTCAAGCGGATTTGATATAATAGATTTTCCAACACCAGTTTTTTTTAGATGATGACTCAGACTGCCACTAGATTTTACTTGAAGATTCAACAAGTGGAAAAACTATGCTTGTTTGAACTTGCTTGGGGTATGGGGCAACAATTAACTGTCAGTCTACCTTATCCTGAAAGTCTCACCATATCTTATCAAGATTGGCAAAGAAATTATCTGAATTTTTATCACAAAGCATTGCGAGGAAGGGTAGTAAATACAGGAAAACTAACCAGACAAGTTGATTGGCATCAAAAATTGGTGCAAGCAGAAGCAAAACTTCTGTGTGAGTTTCATCGATGGTTACGACATGAGGAACTGTATGATATTAGGGCGTTCATTGCTCAAGCTGCCAAACAAAAAACAGAAACTTTACCCTCACAGCACAAGACTCATGTATCAACTGTTGATATCTTTATAACTTGCAACTCCCAAGAATTATGTCGTTTACCGTGGGAAGCATGGGAAATTACAGAATTTGCTGCATGTAGCAAAATTAGAATTGCCCGTCAACCAATTAATATTCGCAACACCACAGTAAATTATAAATTCGAGCGCCGTCGAAGTAAAGCTAGAGTATTGGCAATATTGGGAGATGATACAGGTTTAAATTTTCAGGCAGATAAAGACGCAGTGAAATCTCTTTCCCCCATAGCAGAAGTAGAATTTGTCGGTTGGCAACCTCAAGAAAGTCAAGCAGAACTAAAAGAAAAAATTGTCAAAGCAATAACTGACGAACGCGGGTGGGATATTTTATTTTTTGCCGGACACAGTAATGAAACTCTGAATACAGGTGGGGAAATAGCGATCGCTCCAGGTACCACTCTATCCATCACAGAAATTTCCCAACCCCTAACTATAGCTAAACAAAGGGGTTTACAATTTGCTATCTTCAATTCCTGTTGTGGGTTAAGTATTGCTAATGCTCTGATAGACTTGGGTTTAAGTCAAGTTGCAGTCATGCGAGAGGCAATTCATAATAAAGTCGCCCAGGAATTTTTAGTAAGATTTCTCCAAAGTTTAGCCGAATACAAAGATGTTCACGAATCATTATTATCAGCGTGTCAATTTTTGAAACTAGAGAAAAATCTCACCTATCCCAGCACATATTTAATACCATCTTTGTTTCGCCATCCAGAAGCGCCACTATTTTGTCTCCAACCATCAAGTCTGAAACATAAACTTAAAAGGTGGTTGCCTACAAAAAGAGAAGCGATGGCTCTAAGTGCATTAATTTTATGTAGTTGGCAACTTTCAACTCAAAGGTTTTTGATTGAGAAGCGAGTATTAGTGCAAGCTATGTATCGTCAATATAGCAACCAAGTTGAAAAGCAAAATTCACCCCCTGTGCTGTTAGTCGAAATTGACGAAGATTCCATTAAAAAAGCTAAAATATCCGATCCTGTACCAATGGATCGTAGTTATATGGCTAAAATCATTGAGCAACTGACAACTATAAATGCCAAAATCATTGGTATTGACTATCTTTTAGACCGCTATCAACCAGAAAATGACAAAAAATTAGCTCAGATCCTGCGCTCATCAATAGAAAAACAAAACACTTGGTTTGTATTTGCTACATCCCAAAATCATGCTGGTGGTTGGTTTGAACCATTACCAGAGTTAGCCTCCCCCAAGTGGCGACTACAAGGAAATGTGCGTCTAGTCGGTTATGGGCGTTACGTTACCCATGTAACACTACTACCAAGTCAAGATTCTAGTAAAACACCATTGCCTTTTGGTTATTTGTTAGCAGTTGCTCACTTATTAAACTTTGAACAATCTGATAATTTGCTGCAACCTCAGATTAGTTCATCAACTAATTGGTTATCTCAAGTCAAAAATCATATTGCTGAGACTACGAATAAACATTTTTTTGATTTATCTTCTAGCTCATCTCGCTTAAAATCTTTAACAAAATTTTCTTATCGACTAAGGCAAATGTGGCTCCATCCAATTATAGATTTTTCTATTCCTCCAGAAGCAATTTTTGTACGTCTAGCCGCTTGGCAACTTTTAGAGAGTAGTGAATCCGAATTATTAGCAAAAACTACACTAGAGAAACGCCCATCAATAGTAATTATTGCTGCTGGATATAAAGATGCAGGATTAACTCCTGGAGAAGACAATTTTCCTTTACCTCCTGCTGTTAGTTACTGGCGTTCTCAAAAAAATCCTCCCGACCAAAGTAGGGCATTTACAGGGGGAGAAGTTCATGCTTATTTGGTTCATCATTTCCTTAAGCAACGATTAGTTATACCTATTCCTAATTTATGGCTAATTGGGGTGGCTGCTGTTTTAGGAAAAGGAGTAGTATTAATGTTAGATAATAGCTCTAACTCTAAGACACAAAAAAAGGAAATTATTTTATTATTACTATTTTTATTAACTCTAATTTATGGTCTTGTTTCTCTACAAATATACATTTCAGCAGCTATTTTATTACCTTGGTTGTTACCTAGTCTGACATTTTGGATTTATATATTTTTATACTTGATTAATCCCAAGTCAAGTTGGGGAAATTAAAGTTTTGTCAATATGATTTCCACTTGTACAATCATCATATAACAATCAGGAATGAGATGTGAGAACAACTGTAGGGGTTTGGTCTCCAAACCCATTCAACCGGAAATGATATAATTAGGACTTACGCAAAGAAACCCGGTTTCTAGGATAAATCCTTGTTTTGAGCAATAGACGTCTACGAGAAACCCGGTTTCTGGGTTCTCCTGCGTAAGTCCTGATAATTAAATAATTCAGGTTAAAAGCCTTCCCCTTGTAATTATGGTTTGCTCATTACAGTGCTTTTCAGATTGATGAACCACACCGTCATAAACAAAATCTAGTAGGGACGTTAGCATTTTTGCCTGTGCAACGTCCCTACTGTGGTCTACCGATATGAAAACCGCTATAAATCTAAAAGCATTTACAGATAAAGGTTTTAGCCTTTTTAGGTCTGGAAAAAGTACAAGGTTTTCGTTCTCTAGAGCTGCAAAAAGTTAGGATTTTGGGTTAATGCTCTTGCTGAAAAATCAAGGGATAATTCTTCCTTCTGCCTCCTCTAAATTCCCCATTCCCCATTCCTCCTAACTGATAACTGATAACTGATAACTGATAACTGAAATGACTCCTCTACTTAGAAGCATCTGGCAAGACAAAACGTTTTTCTCCATCTTCACTCATTTCTACTTTGCCACCAAGTTTGAGAATTTCTTGTTGAGCGCGTTCTCGTACCCTCTGGTCTCTTGTTTGATAATATACCCACAACCAGGCGTTAAACTTGATTAATTTACTATCTGGGTCTGTCTTGAGAAATTCTGCTGTATTTCTAAACAGAGAGCTTAACTCTTGGTATGATGTATTATCAGCCCATTCAGCAGCCATTTCGTGAGAACGAATTGCCCCTGGAATATCACCTACTAATAATAACTGATCTATCCCTTTGAATCTCCATACTTGCCAAGCTTTTGGATCTATCTCTGGGGAAAGTGCATCGGTGCCACGGGTCATATATTCTACAGCTACTTTGGGTTTACCTTCATATATAGATAAAGAGTTGGAAAGGAACAGATATATGTCAACCCATTTGGGATCTAAGCGAGTTATAATATCAAAGTAATCTTCACTTAGAGAATAGCCTGTTTCATTTCTAGCTGCATCATCCCCGAAATATTGGAGAAACTGCAAGAATACCCAATCTGCAATCAAGTTATCAAATCCAAAAGTAGGAGATGCTTTCCATAACTTGAGTTTTAGAGCTTCTTTTTGTTCGGCTAAGACTGCATCTGTTGAGTCTAAAACAATTTTCTCTTTTAAGGGAGAACCTTCTGGTGGCCATAATACTTGTAGGCTGATTATACCTGCTAAAGCTACAATGGGAACTGCTAGATTTACTAATGAACCTAGCCAATTTGGGGTTTGGGCTTTGCTTTCGACAATTTCTGACATCTTTAAAACTAAAAAAATTGTTGGTTTTTAAAGAACTATTTTAGCTGACAGGAGTTTTCATTTGGGTAGACCCCAGCAGGGACGTTGCACAGGCAAAAATGCGTTTTCCGTTCCGGAATGCTCCGCTTTCCATGTCGCATAGCGTTATCCTGGCGGACTGCTGCGCAAACATGTCCGCTCAAGCGCGGAAAACGTCCCTACTGGGTTATCATTTTTTCAATGTAGTTAATTGAGCTGAAAACTGCTGTAAATTTTCTTTTAGCATCTTTAGTATTTTAGTATTTTATGTGCCGCGATCGCTCTTTTCAATTAACTCAGCATTTGGGCAATGTAGTAGAAAATTTTATGATACTGACTCCTTCACTCAATAGGTGCTGGTGCATAGTAATGTTAGAGGAGGTGTGGGAGGTGTGGGAGGTGTGGGGAGTGTGGGGAGTGTGGGGGGAGGTGTGGGAGCGTGAGAATAAATTAAAAAATATATATCTTCAACCATTACAATGCAGGACTACCCAAAAATAAAGTTATTTAATTGTTCTGCTTTTCCTGAAATGATTTTCAAAAGTTATGAAAATTATTGAAGGAAATCTTGCCCGATCTAGTAGGTCATTTTTTTTCATGTTAGAATATGGAGTATACTCTATTAGGACTTCATTCCAATACCAACAGAGTTTATTATATGAACTTTAAGAAAAAAGAGCTTTAAACCTCGCTTTTCTCTAAAATTTTTCTTATTGTGTATTTCCTAATAAATTATAGATACAATAGATACAATTATCAATATCCTCAGCCAATATCCTAGTATATTAGGCTTCCTTAAATATAAACTACCCTTGTATCATAAAATATTGGGAAAGTCAACTCCATAAATGTCCAACTACCAAAAAAAATAAATGAACTCAGCTTCAAAACACTTTTCTTTTATTCAAAATATTTTATATAGTGGAGCGATCGCCACAACAGCAGCTTTATCTTTATTGGCCCCTAGCTTGAGCAAGCCTGCTGAGGCAAATTTAGAAAATAGTCCTAAAGTAGTTTTAGATGAAGCATGGCAAATTGTCAACCGCGAGTATGTTGATGGTAGTTTTAATCATACAGATTGGCAAGCTACTAGGAAAAGTTTATTAGAAAAAAACTATACTTCCCAAGCACAAGCTTACAAAGCATTACGCGAAGCTCTAGACAAACTGGATGACCCTTATACTCGTTTCTTAGACCCAGAACAGTTTAAAGCACTGACGAATCAAACATCAGGAGAAATGTCTGGAGTGGGAATGCAACTAAAGCAGGAAGAGCTTACCAAGGCGATCGCTGTGGTAGACGTTGTGGAAAATTCTCCAGCGATGAAGGGAGGTTTATTACCAGGAGACCAAATTAAAGAAATTGATGGTAAATCTACTTCGGGTTTAAGTGTATCAGCAGCAGCTAAACTGATTCGTGGTGATGTAGGTACAAAGGTAGTGCTGCGAGTTATTCGCCCCGGAGACAGAGAATTTGATGTGACTTTGACAAGGGCAAGAATTGAATTACAAGCTGTTCGTTACGACCTCAAGCGAGAAGGAGATCAGCGTATTGGATATATCCGTTTACAAGAATTTAGCGCCCATGCTGGAGAACAGATGGAAAGGGCGATAGAAGAGTTGGATAATCAAAATCCTGATGGTTATGTTTTAGATTTGCGGGGGAACCCAGGAGGGTTATTGCGTATTAGTATAGATATTGCTCGGATGTGGATGGATAAAGGTGCTATTGTCAGTACAGTTGACCGAGATGGAGATAGACAAGAACTTCGGGCAAACCGTTCAGCTTTGACTGATAAACCAACAGTGGTTTTGGTAGATGGTGACTCAGCGAGTGCTAGTGAAATTCTGGCAGGAGCGCTCAAAGATAATGGTCGTGCTGTAATTATGGGAGACCAAACTTTTGGGAAAGCTTTGGTACAGTCGGTGCATTCTTTATCAGATGGTTCTGGTTTGGCAGTAACTATTGCTCACTACTATACTCCTAAAGGAACTGATATTAGTAAAAAAGGTGTTACTCCTGATGTGGTTCTGAATTTGACAGACTCTCAAAAACGAAGGTTATATCGGAAACCAGAAGCGATCGCTACTAAATCAGACCCCTATTATGCTCAAGCTGTTAATCTTTTGAAAAATAAAGAATTGTTACGTCCTTTAGTATTAAGGGAAGAAGAAAATTAAATCAACATTCCTTGATTTAATTTGAGTAGGACTTATATTAAATCCGGTGATATGGTATCATTCAATATGGTAGGGGTTTGGAGACTAATTGGGGTTTGGAGACTAATTGGGGTTTGGAGACTAATTGGGGTTTGGAGACTAATTG
>NZ_JBNHEQ010000213.1:0-5700 GCF_050016015.1 Dapis hubbardiae BLCC-M172 | reverse complement strand
GGGTTTGGAGACCAAACCCCTACCCAACTTGGAGTTTTTGCCTCTTTTAGAATCTTATTATCCAAAGTAAGAGGATTTGATATTATCCAAATCAACCTGGTTTCTGGGTTACTGTGCGTAAGTATTATTTGGTTTACTTACGGCGTTGTTATCTCATTTAACTTTAAGTTTTACGAAGTTGCAGAACTAAGTGAACTAATTCTGGTAAGATTAACTTTTCTACAGCTAGCTTGACTGCATTAGTAGAATCTGGAAGTGAAAATACTAATGTATCTTGATAAGTACCAGCAACAGCACGAGAAGCGATCGCCCTCGAACCAATTTCTTGATAACTCAACCAACGAAATAGTTCCCCAAAACCGGGTAAAGTTTTTTCTAATAAATTTTCAATGGCATCATAAGTAGTATCTCTGGGAGCTATTCCTGTTCCACCATTAAAAATTAAAGTATCTATATCCTCTCGCTGACATAGAGATTCTATTTGGGCGACGACTGCCAATTTTTCATCTTTAATAATTAAATATTCTGTTACAGAATGACCAGCACTTTCAAGTATTTTCTGGAGTAACTGACCACTTTTGTCTGTTTCTTTTGTGCGGGTATCACTCACAGTAATGACAGCACAACTAAGAGTAATATTTTGAGGAGTAGGATGAGGAATTTGTCGATCCATTCAAATTAGAGTAGTTTGTTCAACAATTGATAATTTTCATGTCGGCGACTGCCTAAACAATTGATAATTAATAATTACTTCTTCTGTAATAGTAATTATTGGCTAAAAGTAATTTTTTTGATTTTTTTTGCCGTGAATGGAGAGCCTTTATATCTTAATTTTTTGGTAAATAATTAATCTGTTCAACTAAAGATTGTCGAAGCTTCCATTATATTTGGGAGAACTTAACAGTAAATTATTTCTTTTCCGTTTTAGGGAAGTCCACGGAAGTAGCTAGACATCCCCAGGCTCAAAATCTCCTGGCCTGGGGAACCTATCAAGCCTTATTAAATTCTAAACCATACTCTTTAGCATAACGTTCCATAAAACGCATAAAACGCTCCCATTCTTCTAGAGACTTCATAACATGATATCCCTCAAGGAATTTAGGCTCGCCATTGACAAATCTAGCCTTAACTTCGCGACTGGTAATTTGGCCTTCTTCATCAATCAGATACATCCCTGTAATTTCTTCAGTAACATCTTGGCCCAAAGCCTTGGGATTCTCAAAAATCAATGTAGCTGTTCCCTGATTACCACTACGAGAACGAGTTAAACGAACTTCTGGTATAGCCTCTTCATCAACACCTTGAATAAATTGAATTGCAGTCATGAGTATCTTTAGTTAATCCTTAATAAATCGTTAAAGTATTATTATAAGCAGAAAAATGATACCCAAGAACCCTAAGTTCTGGATAATCTATAGGTCTAACGTTTGCTTCCTGTGAAAGAGATTTGCTTTTTATGTCCAGTAGGGAAATTTTAATAGGCCAAAAGTTATGTCAATTGTCAAATAAGCGTTCTACATCATCTACAGAAGAACCACCACGACTAGAATTAAGTCTTAAAGATTTCCTATCTTTAGATAAATCATAAGTCAAAGGTTTAGTTTCAGAAATAATAGCTCTACTTTCTTCTGCTAGAGATATAGCTGGAAACTTAAGCATCAAATCTTTCAGAGCTTCAATACGTTTAGGTATAGTAGGATGAGTAGTATCAAATTCGGCAGTTGGTGTTTGCCCCAAAACTTTCATAGCTCTTAAACAACCTTCTGCTTCAAAACCTGCCTTTGCTGAATATAAATATCCTATTTTATCAGCTTCAAATTCTCTTTTACGGTCTTCTTCAGCAAGAGTTTTTTCTAACTCTTCTTTTTTCTGGGCGACAATTTTATCTATTTTTTCTTGAGATACCTTCGACCTTTGACTACTAACATTACCCAATACAGCACTACCAAATCTTCCTGCTCTTCCGCCAAATATTCTTGCTGCACTACGTCCAATAGAAATACCAGTTGCCTGTGTTTGAGCATTCTGTTTTTTTGCTAAAGCTTCTTGTTGAGCTTCTTGTTCAATTTTTGTGATTAAGGCTGCTTTTTCCACAGGAGTTAAAGCTGTGTGTGTTTCAGTATGATGTGCAATTTCATGGCCAACAAGACAAGCTATTGCAGAAGCATCTCCTACAAGCAGCTCCAAAATACCATTGTATAGAGCAATAAGGTTAATGTTAGTGGCAAAGGCATTAAGATTATACTCTGGAACGATTACGATCTGCCAAGATTTTTCATCAAGTTTATTGGCCCTGGCTATACGGTCAACAATTCGATAAAGTACATAGAGGTCTTTAGGTAGTTCTTCTTTGGCCTGTTGGTATATATTTTTTGGTTGTTCATTGTCAGTTGTTTGTTTTGTTGGGGTAGAATTCTCTGAGGAAATAAAGTTAGCTCTAACTGATAGTTGATTGATAGGTAGGAGAAGTGTAATTGCTGCTAATGTAGTTAGTATAGTTTTGATTTTCAACATGATATAGCAATCCTATTTAAGTTTTAATATTTTGGTGGTATTAAGGAGTTAGCTAGAAGAAGCGTCGGATTGGCGAGGTACAGAATTTTCAAGGTTTTCAGTTCAGATTAACTATTATGAAAATTATCACAACCTATTTAGGATTGCTATATATAAAATTAAAAGTTAAACTAATTTTTTTCTGCTTCAAGCAAGTTGTTATCTGAAGAAATTTCGGTTAAGACAATATTGATCATAAGGTTGAGTTTGGTCTGGAAAAATATACAATAATCTTAGAAAGATTTATTATACTATATTAGTTAAGTGATTATTTTAGTCAAAACTAAATTTGTAGATAGAACAATAGAAAGGCTAGTGTTTAGATATTTTGCACAAGGTGATACTAAAACATCTAGTATAGGTTTATTTTTTCCTAAGTGGTAGAGTTTGAAAAAGTGGAAAATTACTCATAGTTTTGCAGGCTATTTTACCGAATAATTAATAATTAATAGTTAATAATTAATAATTGAAGCGTCAATAATTAATTATTCATTCAAGAATTAAGGTTTGAAGCCTCCCCCCAGAGGGGATGAATCAAAAAAAAATCCTTTTAGCCAATCCCCTTCTTGAAACCTATCCCTTAACCCATAACTCCTGAAAGAATTGTGGGGAGCAGGGGAGTAGGGAGCAGGGGAGAAAGGAGAAAGAATCATAGTAGCTAAGTAAAACTACTTGAATTATCAAAAAAAATGTTCTTTTTCATACATTTTTCTCCCGAAAAGGGCAAATCAAGATGTACCTATAATTTATCTATTTTGTCAAGTTTTATATTAAGAAAGATGTGGGTAATGGATAGTTCTTGAAACAAGGGGTAATAATTAATTGTTCATTGCTCAATGTCATTAGCTTTTTTTTATTTGAGATTATACCATTAAAAAAAATACTATTACATTAAATTTTTCTCTTTATAGTAGGGTAAAAGTAGGAAGGGATAGGGGTGTTAAAATTTAATTTTAGATATAATTTAACCTATTTTATATTACGTTCTATTATTTCTACTTTTCCTCTAAATATCTTTTATTATAAGTATTTAGCAATCAGCTATTATAGCAATCGGCGCATTGGTCGTAACAAGTTTTATAATAGTTAAAAAGAGCTGAAAAGCTTCAAAATTACAACTCCTAACTACTCCCAAAATACCACAACCGATCAGAGGATTGCTATAGCTATGAGTTATTAACTCAACTATCACACCGAAGGAGGAATTAGTCTCCACAAAGGAATTAAAACTTATGAATAAAAATATTATCATCAGCTAACTTTAGTAAATTATTACGTTCAAAGTCTGTTTGAGTAGCATTCTGCAGGAAAAGCTGAAAGCTAATAGCTGTTTGCGCAGCATTCCGCAGGAAATGCTTACCTTTTATTAATTTGTATGACCAGTGTAAAGTGATTTTTTTAGGAGCATAAAATCATAATGATTGAAGTTGAGAAGTTAAGCAAAATTTATGGTTCAACCTCAGCATTGAAAGAAGTATCTTTTGCTGTACAACAGGGAGAAATATTGGGATTTTTGGGTCCTAATGGTGCAGGTAAAACTACAACTATGCGAATTTTAGCTGGATATTTACCTGCTACAAGTGGCACGGCTAAAATTGCTGGTTATGATGTACATGAAGATTCTATGGCAGTACGACAATTGATTGGTTATTTGCCAGAAATACCACCATTATATCCAGAAATGACGGTGGAAGGATTCTTATTTTTTGTTACTAGAATTAAACGAGTTCCTGCGGGCGATCGCTCTGCTAGAGTTAGGTTGGCAATGAGAAGATGTGGGTTATTAAATAAGCAGAAAGTTTTAATTAGAAAATTATCGAAAGGGTATAAACAAAGGGTTGGTATTGCTCAAGCTTTGGTACACGATCCACAGGTAATTATATTAGATGAACCGACTGTTGGTCTTGACCCTAGACAAATTATTGAAGTGAGAAATTTAATTAAAAGTTTAGCTGAAGAGCATACAATTATTTTATCTACTCATATTTTGCCGGAAGTTAGTATGACTTGTAATCGAGTGGCGATTATTAATCAGGGTGAAATTGTGGCTACGGGTAGTCCGGAAGAAATGAGTAATAAGTTAGCAAGTGGATGGGGATATGAGGTAGAAATTGAGGGAGAAACTCAGGAGATAGAAACGGGATTAAAGTTATTAGCTGAAGTTCCAGGAATTGAGTCTCTAGAAAAAATTAAGTCAGATAATGAAAGTCGTCTGAGATTACAAATAAAATGTCAACCGGAAATGGAACCAGGAAAAGAAATTTCTAATACTATAGTTACTGCTGGTTTAGGTTTATGTGAACTACGTCGAGTTCGTGCTAGTTTAGAAGATGTTTTCTTAGGTTTAACTACTGGTGAAGTTGCTAAAAATTCTGTCATAAATAAGGAAAAATCTGAGAGAAATATTGAGTTGAAAAAAGATAATAATCAATTACCTGACCCTTGGGAAAATTGAGGCGATCGCTATAAAATCTAAATTATAAATTTAGATTTTATAGACTCAAAACTTTGATACGTTAAGGAAAACTTGTAGTAGACTGACACAGCTAAAACTGTGCGTTAGATTTTTTCCTATAATTCTCGTTATGGCAAGATTTGAGGATTTTTTTCTAATTTACTATTTAAGGTGTGCAGTCGAGTAGAAAAATTTGACGATTCATCTCCTCACTGGTGCTTCAGGAAATGTACTGACTATTGCTCTATACGCAATAGAAGAGAAAATTCACTATTCATCTCCTCACTGGTGCTTCAGAAAATGTGCTGACTATTGCTCTATACGCAATAGAAGAGAAAATTCACTATTCATCGCCTCACTGGTGCTTCAGAAAATGTGCTGACTATTGCTCTATACGCAATAGAAGAGAAAATTCACTATTCATCGCCTTACGGGTGCTTCAGAAAATGTATTAACTATTGCTCTATACGCAATAGAAGAGAAATTTGACGATTCATCGCCTTACGGGTGCTTCAGAAAATGTATTAACTATTGCTCTATACGCAATAGAAGAGAAATTTGACGATTCATCGCCTTACGGGTGCTTCAGAAAATGTATTAACTATTGCTCTATACGCAATAGAAGAGAAATTTGACGATTCATCGCCTTACGGGTGCTTCAGAAAATGTATTAACTATTGCTCTATACGCAA
>NZ_JBNHEQ010000212.1:0-3564 GCF_050016015.1 Dapis hubbardiae BLCC-M172 | reverse complement strand
TTCGACCTGTATTCTTAGGTGTCTTAAGGAGGTTTCCTCGTTCCCTTATTCCTTTATTACGGCTGATTTAGTGGGGTAAAATCTCCCGGAGGGTTCTTTTATGGTTGTTGATAACCTCGTTGCAATAAGGTTATCCATTGTCCCTCTGACTTTTGTCCTACATTCCATAGCTACCTTGGGAATGGTCATGGATGACGAGAGTTTAATCACCTTCCTGTTCGTCCACTTGTCAGCCTTTGCTCGCGGTATCGTTCCTTGGTAACTGGTATTTTCCCGCTTTTAAACCAGCTTCACCGATTGATGTTCAGTCTCTACAGTGTGGCCTACGCTGTCAACCCAACAACAGGGCGAGTGGAATTTCACCACTAAGGTAATAAGAGTTTTTCCAGTGACTATATATTTATTCTCCTTAGTCGCCGGAAAGGCTAGATATATCTGCTTTTCAGCAGCTTTGGCTAGCCAACGAGTCGCACTGCTACATCCCATCCTAGTTTTTTGACACGAGAGCATAGTTTTCTATCGTCGGTCATATCCACGACCCGATTCATTGCAGTATTAAATGAGTCATTAACTGTCATAAAAATTACCCAAAAAACCCTATAGAAAAATACTATTTTGGTGAATACTAACCTATCCACCAATTATTTATATTATTATTTATATTATATTTATTGGCCATCAATACGAGCAACAACTTGTCTATGCCATTCAGACAAAGTTTGCTCAAATTCTGGGTAATGCAGATGACCACGCCAGAGAATTAGAGCATCTTCCCCAGTTTGCTGATAATATCCTCGACGACGACCTACATCTTGAAAACCAAATTTATGATATAGAGACAATGCAGAAAAATTTGAAGCTGCAACTTCTAATGTAGCTCGCTCTAACCCTCTTTCCCAAGCAGACCTCATTAAAGTGTATAGTAGTAGTTGACCAAAACCCAAACGTTGGTATTGAGGATGGATTCCTAAAATAGTAATGTGCGCTTCCTCTAAGATAGCCCACAAACAACCTATACCAATTATAGACTGATGATTATAGGTAATCTGTAATTGAAAGTTAGAGGATTTAAAGACAACTTCCTCATTTCTATCTCCAGTATTTTGGCCAATCACTAAAATCAGCAAATCGCTATTAGGACTTTCTAACTCTCGCTGATAACCTTGAGCATTCCATAGTCCACCAAAGCAAAGTAGGTCCAATTCAACCACACTAGAAATATGCTCATGGCTCATTTTTTGAATCGTAATCATGGCCATACTTACCAATGGATAATGGATAATTGATAATTGATAATAGATAATTAATCCCGAAAGGTTTAAAGCCTCTCATTACCAATGGATAATTGATAGTTAGAGATAGTTTTTATAATCCACTATCCATTATCAATTAATAAGATTTCCCTCTATTCAATCCTCAAGGGTAAAACCAAAGGTATTATCCATTATCAATTAATGAACACAGTCTAAATATTAGATAAAAAATCAATCAAAAATCGACAAAGTACAATAACTTCTATTTATTAGATAGACTATATCAAGCACTCAAGTATAACTCCGTACAGCACTCATGGTATCAACCCAATCTGTAATAGCAACCAACTCTGGGCTTCAATACTTGCCAAAATCAACAGAATCTGTTAAAGATAGTTCACCCAATCAAGAACTTTTACCACTTACTGCCAAAGTTAACAGTTTAGACCATTTAGAAATCGGAGGTTGGGATGTCCCAGCATTAGTCGAGAAATTTGGCTCACCTCTATATATTGTGGACGAAGACACCCTCAGAACAGCTTGTCGCCAATATAGAGATGCCCTCAAACAGCATTATCCTGGAGAATCTTTGGTACTTTATGCTTCTAAAGCTTGGAGTAGTCTGGCAGTCTGTGCCTTATGTGGTTCTGAAGGTTTAGGTATAGATGTTGTATCTGGAGGGGAATTATATACAGCTATCCAAGCAGGTGTTAAACCTGACAAAATATACTTTCATGGCAATAACAAATCTCAAGCAGAATTAACTTTGGCCATAGAAACAGATTGTATAATTGTTGTGGATAACTGGCTAGAATTAGAAACATTAGCAGCTTTAAAGAACCAACAAAAGGAGGAGGTACAGAATCCTACTAAAATAATGATTAGGTTTACACCTGGTATTGAATGTCATACCCACGAATACATTCGTACAGGTCATTTAGATAGCAAGTTTGGATTTGACCCCAACCAACTAAATGATGTCTTTGCATTCATAAGTAAAGAAGAATTACTATCACTTATTGGTATTCATGCTCATATAGGTTCACAAATTTTTGAAGTTCAACCCCATCAAGATTTAGCAGGTGTAATGGTAGATGCAATGACAACTGCTATGTCATATAATTTACCAATCAAAGAAATTAATATCGGTGGTGGTTTAGGAATCCGTTATACTGAAGCAGATGACCCACCCAGTATTGAAACTTGGGTTCATAAGGTTAGTACAGCAATGGTAGATGCTTGTCAAGCTAGACAGTTACCATTACCTAAACTATTGTGTGAACCAGGACGTTCAATAATTGGGCCTGCCTGTGTAACAGCTTATACTGTAGGGTCTCAAAAACAAATTCCGGATATTAGGACTTATATATCTGTAGATGGGGGAATGTCAGATAACCCTCGCCCAATAACTTATCAGTCAATGTACCGAGCAGTTTTAGCTAACAGATTATCTCAAGCAAGCACAGAAACAGTTACTATTGCGGGTAAACATTGTGAGTCTGGTGATGTTTTGATTAAGAATGCTACCTTACCAGCAACCCAACCAGGAGATTGTTTAGTAGTTATGGCTACAGGTGCTTATAACTATAGCATGGCTTCTAACTATAATCGTTTACCACGTCCAGCAGCAGTTTTAGTATCCAATAACGAAGTAAATGTAATTTTACAGAGGGAAACTTACCAAGATTTACTCAATCAAGATATTTTACCAGAACGAATAGCTATGGGTAATAATAGTATTTGATTGGTAACACAAACCTAAAAGAATAGCAACTAATATGTTACCAATGTAAGTGCGACTCGTTGGCTAGTCAAGACTGTTAAAAAGCAGATATATCTAGCCTTCCGTGATTAAGGAGGTGATAAATATATAGTCACGAGAAAACTCTTATATCCTTTGAGGTGAAATTCCTCCGCCCCGTTGTCTGGGTAGAAAGCATAGGTCACACTGGTAAGACTGAATATCAAACTGGTGAAACTGGTCTAAATGAGGTTAAAGCTTTAACTACCAAATAAGTGAGACCTCTAGCAAAGGCTGACAAGTGGACGAATAGGAAGGTGATGAAACTCTCGTAAGTAATAAGCACCTCAAAGGTAGCTATGGGGTGTAGGAGAAAAGTCAGGGGGTCTATGCATAACCTTATTTACATGAGATTAGCAACCATGCCGAACCCTCCGGGAGATTTTGCCCCACTAAATCAGTCGTAATAAAGGAATAAGGGAACGAGAAAACCTCCTTAAGACACCTAAGAATATAGGTCGAAATCTTGGGAAGCCATTCAAGGTCAATCTACGCACTCAGACGTAGGTC
>NZ_JBNHEQ010000211.1:26619-55687 GCF_050016015.1 Dapis hubbardiae BLCC-M172 | reverse complement strand
TTTATCTGAAAGGCAAAAATTGACTACCTCTAGTTTTTCCACTCCCTCAAGTCGGCAAAATTTCTATCTTTACCCCTCTACTATTTATCTGAAAGGCAAAAATTGACTACCTCTAGTTTTTCCCTCCCCAAAGTCGGGAAAATTTCTATCTTTACCCCTCTACTATTTATCTGAAAGGAAAAAATTTGTCTACTTGAATTCTTTCTCTAGGAAAAAGTCAGAGAAAATTTCTACCTTTTCGACTCTAGTGTTTATCTGAAAGGCAAAAATTTCTCTACTTGATTTATTTCTTTAGGAAAAAGTCAGAGAAAATTTCTACCTTTTCGACTCTAGTGTTTATCTGAGAGCAAAAAAATTTGCTTCCTTCTTTCTTTTAGCTAGATATATGTGGTCTTGAAATCTTTCCCTGAAAGATTTCCTCCAAAGTTCCATTTCTAATATTTTCTGATTCCTTTCCCCACTTCCATAAACTTTCATAGAAAAAGAATGATACTCCGGCAAAATTTCTCTGACGCACAGCTTCTACTTGTTCTTCAATTGTTGTTATGGGAGTCGAATTATTTTTCAAACCACTCAAAATTCCAATGGCAAAAGGAATATGATTTTTAGCTAATTTAACCTCTGTTCGTTCCAACTCATTAATAAAACGTTTAATATCAGGACGATAAACTTGTAAAACAATTTCATCAATCCATTTTTCTGTTTCCCAAGTCAACCAGTCTTGCAAATAAGCAGGTAAAGCAAAGTGCAAAGGATTAGGAGATACAGAAATAATACAGTCTGGTTTTATTGCTTTTATTTCTTTAGAAATTCGCTCTACAAAATCATTAATTTTATCTGCTCGCCAACGCACCCAAAAAGTTTCTTGATAATTGTCAGAAGGTGATAAACCAGGAAGTTCTTTTTCATATAATTTAACTGTAAAATCGTCATAACCAAATTCAGCAGGTAAGCCAAAATGGTCGTCAAATTGAATTCCATCTATATCGTATTTAGTCACAATTTCCATGACTAAATCTAAGATAAATTGTTGTACTTCTGGATGAAAAGGATTAAGCCAAACTCTAGGATATTTGCCTTGCATTTTTATAGTAGTTCCATCCCTACGTTTAGTTAACCAATTAGGATGTAATCTTGCTAATTCTGAATCTGCTGGTGCCATGAAACCAAACTCAAACCAAGGAATAATTGTTAAACCTTTTTCATCTGCTTCGCTAATAATTTCTTGTAAAAAGTCTCGCCCTTGTAAACCAGGTGTAGGGTCTAAAGATTTGCCAAATACTTGTTGTGCTACTTGACTAGGATAGAGAGTATAACCTCCTTGCCAAACAGTTGGATAAAGTGTGTTGAAGTTGAGATTTGCTAAACGATTAACTGATGCTTTTGTTGCTGTAGTGGAAAATAAAACTTCGCTGTCGATATTGGTTATCCAAACACCACGAATTTCTGTTTTTTGTGGGGTTTTGCTAATTTGATTAGAGGCTAATACTAATGTAATTGTGGTGAAAATTGCAATTAGTGTTAAGAGGATGATTCGGTAAATTGATTTTGATTTAGACATGAAATTTTGATAGAGATTGAAATTATTTGTGATTGAGCGTTGGCGTTTCATGTGCGTAGCAAAGCCTAGCTTTAGCTACATCGCTCAGATTCAGATATTGATAATTAATGTAAACATAAATAGTCTTCAAATTAAATACTTGAGGTTCCATTCTCAATATTTTTGATAAGAATGAAAATAAGTATTAGGAGGATAATTTGAGAAATTTATTTGGATATAGACATGATATTTTTATCGGAATTAATTTTTTTTTGAGTAATGTAAGGATTCAGACATTGATAATTAATCTAAACATAAATAGCATTCAAATTAAATCCTTGAAACTCTATTCAAAAAAATTTTATAAGAATGGAAATAAGTATTAGGAGGATAATTTGAGGAATTGATTTGGATATAGCCATTATATTTTTATCGAAATAATTTTTTTTGTGAGCGATCGCTTGCTGTTAATTGGATAGATTAAAAGTGTTAAAGTATCATTATATATATTTAGATAATGGTTATGCAGATCTGAATTTATAGGAGTTAAATTTATTGGTAATTTTCGTAATTATACGATTGTTTAAAATAATCTTCTTTTTGAGGCGATCGCCAAGACTAAATCACTTGATAGTAATCTAAATATAGCCATCAACCTCAAAAAAATGTTGAAGTAAATTCATCAATGACGATATGTTTTTTCTGCTATTATTCCTAGTTTTTTTCCCCTGTTAAGCATTATAGTTAAACGACTTTTTACTGTACTATCACTATATTTATTTTCTAGAAGATGTCTCATAACTTTTATTGGTTTTTCATCTCTAACTGCTGCTTCCCATACTTGATTATAAGGAGCTTTCTCTAACTTTCCTTTGACTTTATTTTTAAGCTCTTCAATAGAATCAAAATTTAATCTATTAGTTTTACTATCGACTAAAGATATAGCAATTAATTGATTTTTGGCTTTCTGTAATTTTTTACCTTCTTTATCTTGAGGTATTTGTTTATCCTCTAATAAATATTCAGCTAATTTTTCTATATCTTCCCAATTGACTCTAGGTAAGAAAATTTCTCTTTGAGAGGTATTGTTTTTTCTATCAGTAAACATCTCCTCAACATTAGCTAAATTTTCTGCTATTTCCTCACTACTTTTTGAACTGTGGGTAAAATTAATCTCTTGCTTTTTTTGTCTTCTATCAAAATTAGAAAATCTGTTAACCATGCTCTGAGATTTTTTGCATGAGAAGACCAAGTATTTTTTCCAGCTTTTCTAAATCTAAGTTTATTTTCTAAGTATTGTGGTAAATCTGAATAGGAAAAAGAACCTTCTTTTTTAACTATATCTAATAATTCTATAACAATAGCATTATTTTTTAACTTACTTTGCACATACTTACCCAAATCACGATTATGATAAATCTTAATAGCAGTTTCGGAGATTACAAATTCATCACCATCTTGTTCCAACAAACCTATCTGTTTTAGATCGTATTTTAGATGATTAACTGTGTGATTATTACCTTTAGGTTTTTGCTTTAAGTATAAGTTTTTAATTTCCTCATTTGAAAAACGTAATTCACTATACTGAGCTTTATTATATTGAATTAAATTATAGAAAAAATCAAGAACTCCTTTTGGGTGAAGACGGTATGTAAATGCTTGGTAAACTTTTGGTAACTTTCCACCTAGATACTCTTTGAAGACATCATTATATGTATCGTATGTATTTCCAAACAATCTTAATATTCTACTTTTTGTTAATTTATCAAGAACATTTCGTAGTAATGTATCTTCATCAAATTCTTTATGAAGTTCAGAAGCAGTCGCAGGCAGTTTAGGTGCTATTCTCAAAAGATAACCTTTTTCTAATTCATCCAATTCTTCTAGTTCTTCATCAAAAAGTTCTTTTAAACCTAGACCAGTATCAAATAAGTCTCCTTGAATTTGTTGATGTTTTTCATAATAGGAAATTAAATGAGTTATAGTTCGCTTAATTAGCCAAGGAAACTTATCAGAAAAGTCATATATAAATGACTTAACCTCATTATTAATTTTTTTGATTGATGTTTCATTAATTTTATTAATTAGTTCTTCTGCCTCTGCTTCAGAAAAGTCATGCAATGGATAAATTTTAGAAAGTTGCTTAATTTTCTCAAGAGATATTTTATTATCATGGTAAGTTAGTAAATCATCTTTCCGACCTATCAGAATAAACAGCTTCGGTTTAAAATCACTAAAAATAGTAATCAAACTTTCATAGCTATTAAATAATTCATCATTATTAAACATTGATTCAAATTGATCGACCATAAAAATCCCACGTTGATTTTTATTGAGTCTATCTATTAACTCTTGCAGTTGCTTTTCAACTCCTTTGTGGTCAGATGCTTGCCATTTTGATTGTGTAAATCTTTGAACCAAATAATAAAGGTCAAAAGTATTTTTTACATCTCTTGCATCATGTAACTCTGTCAAATATCCTTGCTCTTCAAAACACCTATTTAGATATGCGAGTAAAGAACTTTTTCCCACACCAGAACGACTCTTTATTTGCAAAGTGTTTTGTGGGTCTTTCCCTAAACTAATATACTCTTTTATATCTTCAATTAATTCACGTCTACCAATAAAATATTCTGGAGCTGCAGGAGCTTTATAATCAAACCAACCTTCACCTACTTCCAAACCATACTTTATTATTCTAGTAGTAGTAAAATTATGGAATGAATTCCCTGCTATAACTGGTTCTAAACCTTGTAATTCTCGAAGGTTTTGTTGAATTAATTCAAGATAATTTTTATCGTTCAGCCAACTACTATCGTCTCGAAAAATAGCAAATGATGACGCAGTAGCAGATTCAGATGATGCTATTATATATACAAAAAATATACCATAATCTGTAGTGAGTAAATGATAAGATAAAGGATATAAACTTCTAGACTGAATCTGCTTTTCTAGGGATTCTGGATTTGGTAATTTTAATTCTTTGATAATTTTCTTAAGTAACTCTTCCCCAGAAAATACTTTTATTTCTTCAGCGTAGTTTTCTTGGTAGTAATTGTTAACTTCTGCTGTCAGCGAAGTTGTAGAAAGAAAAAGACCTCGACTAGAGTTATCTTTCTTCCAAAATGACATAAACTTTCCACAGAAAGCATTAAACTCTTTACTTTCTATAGTTTGACTAAATGCTTTTGCTTCACCAATTACTTGATTCCCACTTACTCGATGAATTCCTTTTAAATCATATTCTAGTCCCTCTTTTTTTATTCTTGTTTTAATATCGTAACCAGTAGCTTCTAAATATTGAGCAAGAAGGTTTTCAAAGAGCTTGCCTTTGTCATAATTCGCATTCTTATCAGTTTGTGCTGAGTGAAAAAAAAGAAATCCCATTTTGATACCTGAAAATTTTAGAGTTATATAGTAAATTAACTATTAGATGTCAAATTGTTTAAAGATAAAAAATGATTGAGAAAAAATGACTTACTCTCACATAGCCTCATTTATGCTTCCAAGCTATTACTAATATTATAACCTATAGCTAAACTCTATATCTAATCTTCAGTTAATACAAAAAACTATCAAAATTAATTTCGTCTGTGAGGAGTTAAGTAGATGATACTTAAAATTTATCTACTATTTCCTCATAAATTTGACATAATCTAATTATCACTATATTCATAGAGCTAAACTCAATGAGCAAAAATTATAACTTTCTCATTCCCCAATTTTCCTACATTTGTGGCATTCTCACTATTATTACCCTAATAATATGGCTCCTAAGAGGGTGGAAAATTCTCTCATTTTTACCAGGAGGAGTGCTTTTATTTCTAATTTTTCTATCCATAACCACTGGTGTAATTAGTCTCTTACAAAGACCACGCTAACTAAAACCTTTTTGCCATCTTTCCTAATACTCTTCTTCCCCCTCTATAACTTAATAAAGTTCAGATAAGAAGGAAAATCATAAGATATAGAATCATTTAAGATATAGAATCATTAGAGTAGATATTGAGATTACGGAACTACAAAAAAAATCCTTAAGTAACCTGTACATTCATGTACTTTCCTTCTTTCTTCTTTCTTCTTCCTTCCTCCTTCTGCAAAAAATCTTGAACTGAACTTTATTGCTCCATAACTTCACTTTCCCTTGCCATTGCCTCCCCTACTGTGACATTTAATTGTGCCCCAATTAACACTACCAATGAACTAATATATAACCACAATAATAAAATAATAAAAGTACCAATAGCTCCATAAGTTCGGTTATAGTTGCCAAAATGTAAAACGTATAAACGAAATAAATTAGAAGCTCCTGCCCACATTAATGCTGATATAATTGCACCAGGCATAATCGGCGTACCTTTCCTTCTAAAACTCGGACCAAAACGATAAACAAAAGCAAAAGCTGTTGATACTATTCCTAAAGTAATCGGCCATCTTAATTGACTCCAAGTTTCTAATAATTGTGACTTCAAAACACAATTATCAACAGGTTCTTCAAATAAACAATTAGCCACTTGATCGGGAGGACAATTAGGTAGAGTTTCTAATAAACAACTTTGCCGAGCAATCATATCTACAATTAAATCGCTAACTAACACTAAGCCAGAAGCAATAATTAATAGTATTAGAGTTCCAATAGTTAGCCCTAAAGAAACTAATTTTGCTTTCCAAAAAGGTCGTTTTTTCTCAATCGGAACTTGATGAATTTGATCGAGAGCTGCCATAGCAGAACTAAGTACACTAGAAAATATCCAAATCGAACCAATAAAACTGAAAGAAAATATTTCTTTGTTCGGAGAACGCTGAATTTCATCCACAGCCCAACTAATTAAAAACTGCACTTGATTGGGCAGTATATCTATTAGTAAACCTCCCATTTTTAAAAGGGTTAAACTTAAAGATTCAAATAGTCCAATTGCAGAAATTATTGTTAATAAAGCAGGAAATAAAGCAAGCATAGCATTATAAGCCATCTCTGCTGATAAACCTGGTAATCTTTGTTTTCCTGCACAACTAAATACTTCCTTAATAGTCTGAAAGTTTAGATGAAAAATGAATTCAAAAAAGCGAATTATTCGTTTTAATATGTGCTTGACGATCATTTTTAGTATCGTCAATAATACTCTATAAGCATTTTTAGCGATTGGAGTTAATAAATCTAAAAATCGCTGCCTATTTTCGCGGTTTAAAACTTCCCGCAATGTTGCAGAATTAAAGTGACGTAGAAAATGGAAAAAGCTCATAGGGCTTTTAGCTAAAAAGTAATATATATAAGTAGTCAAGTAAAATTAATTATATATTTGGTGGTTAAGTTAAGTAAGTAAGCCAAATTATTTGGGATATACCTATAAATTATAATGGATAATAAATAATTGATAATTAGAGATAGTTTTTATTATCCATTGTTAAAGAGGTAATTCTCCATTATTCATTATCAATTAATTAGCCTATTCTCTACTTCCATGAAAATATCAAATTAATAATGTAAGCATTTCCTGTGGGATACTTACACTAGCACTTCAAACTAACAATTATAGCAATCCTTAATAGGTTTTGAAAAATCAAAAAGTAGATAAAAAAACTGAAACTCACCCCAGTTAAGTGTTCCCTAAAAGCGGTAAGATTTTTATACACAAATAAAATAGGATTGCTATATAAATAAGCAATTTCCAGACTTTTTAGCAAGGTAAATTACTTCCTTTAAGACAAAATTACAAAGTAAGAATCTATAATTAGAACCTAGTAATAAATTTAGGGTGTGGAAATTAAGAGCAAACTAATACCAAATCTATTATTCAAAAGAGCTTTTTGGCAAATGCTGAAACTATTTTTGTAAAAGCTTTTTACCAAAATCAGAAAACACTACAAACTCTAAACCGGATTTAGTATAAGATATTTATGGTTAAAAATTTTAGCTTACAATTGCAAAGGCAATCTTGCAGGGAAACATCACCCGATGAAATGGACACTCTATCATCTAAGAATATGATATGACTCAGGATATAACCCCATGGTTAAATGAAATTAAAGCTCTTCAACAAAAAATAGTCGAACTACAAACAGAATTAAATGCAGCCCAAGATAGTGCCTCTCAGTGGCGTCAACTCTATAATACTGAAGCTCAACAACGAAGAAATGAAGCTCAACAGAGTCAAGAAACTATCGATAACTTAAAGACCAAAGTTCAGAAATTACAAAAGGGTTTTTCCTTGGTTAAAGGTGATGGAGATGAAACTCTAACAACTATTGAACAGGAAATCGAACATTTACAAACTTTGGCTGAATTTAAGGCCAAAATTCTTGAAGTGAGCCAAGAACGCGATCGCGCTGTTCGAGAAGTCCAAAAGTTAACTACAACCCTTAAACAAGAGCAAACTAATCATGCAAATACTCGTAAAAGTTTAACAAATGCTTTGGCAGATGCAGTGGATCTTCTGGCCAAAGCAAAAGTAACTAAACAAGAAAAATTGGAGACTATCCCCGATAGTCAGCTAAAAACAGAAATTAATAATCCAATTCAACTACAGGAACAGGAGAGTAAATCTCCCAATACTCCTCAGTTACCACAAAACGAAAAACCATTGCCTCGCTTACCCAGTAGTAGAGATTAGGGAGAAAAGCTCAAAGTTGACATCCTCTCCTGATTCTTCCCTTATTCTTTCCTTTAAAATCCCATAATTTTAGCAACGGCCTCTATACTTGGTTCTATACCTTGCTTAAACTGATTGTTGCTATGTTTAATCGCCACATCTGGGTCTTTGAGACCATGGCCAGTAAGTACACAAACTATCTTTGCTCCTGTGGGAACTTGGTCTTTAACTTTCAATAAACCAGCAACAGAAGCAGCACTAGCTGGCTCACAGAAAATTCCTTCATTGGAGGCCAATAAACGATAAGCTTCTAATATTTCCTCATCTGTAACAGGAGTAAAACTTCCCTGACTAGCTTCTTGAGCAGCTACAGCTTTTTCCCAACTAGCAGGGTTGCCAATTCTAATGGCACTAGCCACTGTTTCTGGGTGGGCGATAGGATGACCTTGGACAATAGGTGCTGCCCCGGCGGCCTGAAAGCCCATCATTTTCGGCAGGCGATCGCATTTTCCGATTTTATGGTATTGACAAAAACCCATCCAATATGCTGTGATATTCCCTGCATTTCCCACAGGAATACACAACCAATCTGGGGCATCCCCCAAAGTATCCACCACCTCAAAAGCACCAGTTTTTTGACCTTCGAGACGATAGGGATTAACTGAGTTGACCAAAGTCACAGGATATTTATTAGCCACATCCCTGACTATTTCTAGGGCTTGGTCAAAATTGCCTTTAATTGCCAAAACTTCAGCCCCATACAACAGAGCTTGGGCTAACTTTCCTAGGGCCACATAACCATCTGGGATTAACACAAAAGCTCGCATCCCACCTCGTCTAGCATAAGCTGCTGCTGCTGCTGAGGTATTCCCCGTGCTAGCACAGATTACTGCTTTTGCACCTGCTTCTTTGGCCTTAGATATGGCTAAAGTCATGCCCCTATCTTTGAAACTACCCGTAGGGTTGAGGCCATCATATTTAACAAATACTTCTACCTGTCTACCTACCTGATGGGCGATCGCTGGCACAGGAATCAGAGGAGTATTACCTTCTTGCAGTGTCACCACAGGAGTTTCTTCTGTCACAGGTAGATAGGATCTATACGCCTCGATCAAACCCGGCCAACCTTGTAATTTTGAATGATAAGAGGACAATGTTAAGGTCATCTTTAAAGTTTTGAATTGTTTAATTTGACTACTCTCCGGACTAAAGTCAGGGGAATTATAAGCTGACACTTAGCAACGGGACAAATCAGCCTTAGGACTTTTTTTCTTGGCTGACCAGATTTATATTTTCTAGGGACCAATCAAAGTACCCCTAAACACTCAAACCTACCAATAATAGTTATAGGCATTGTGCTTACTCTTATAGATATAGATTTGATGACGATTTATTGCTCTTTCACGATTTTCAACATATTTCACCAGTTGGTCATACTCTCGAAGCTACTATTATTTGCATTGATTAGGCAATAATCAATACAGCTTAGTTACTTGACGGGAGTTTCACCCCTACTAGCTTGGTTGACCGTATATGTTGATACTCTTAATCGTAGCAATTTTATTTTTTAGACATCTTTATATCGTACCACAAAAAAGTAATTACTTTAATTATCTTTGAATTGATTGATTAAAATCTGGTGCTGGTTTTCAGCTCCGGTTTCAAAACACTTTACTCTCTAGCTTGTTTTTTGTAAACTTTAAGTTTTTTTTAGCTCCAGCCTAAGTTATTATTAACTGTTTACCAAACAAATATTAAGACAGCCAGAGTGGTTAATATAGCAATTGCCATTACTATGTATAATACTCTGGCCCTTCTCAAATTTAGTCCGTCGTGCGAATTTAACTTTCTGCCTTCTAACTTCAGCTATATTTGTGGGTTAGTATTGACAATTTCAACTATAGAACCCATTTGGTATCTATTTAAAAATAGAGCGGGAGTAGGGGAGTAGAGGTGTGTTGGAGTATTTTTCAAGCTTTTTCTGCAAGTGCTTCTTACCACGGACGACTCCGCACCTCAAAAATTGAATCCCGGGCAGAGATGCTAAATGGCTTTTATCGTATGAGCAACTGTCGTTCTTTGAATTGTTTTATCTCAGCGATCGGCAAAACCCACCCTACACAAGAATTTAACTTTGACTTAATCAAGAGTTTGTCAATAACTTTTTGGTCAATCCCTGGCAAAGATTAAAACTTCATCAAATTTATAGCTAGAAAGTAAACTAATAGATTACTTATAACTGTTTAATATTGGCTAACTTACCCCAAGCCCTAATTTTGAATGTTAAATTTTTATTCAATAAGGTTAAATAGCTTAATTTGTTGTAATGTATCTTAAAGAAAAACTATTTAAGTGAGTATAAATGGCTAGTAACTTATTGATTTCTGACAGCACATCTAGTTTGTCCAGTGGATCTTCTTCTTTAAATACTGCTAAAAGGGTAAATCGTTCAGGAGTATCAACCAATCAAACCCGTACCTTAGAACAGATGAAGTCTTTGTATCAAACAGATCAACAAGTTAAGTTGCTTCATCTTGAGGCAGAAATAGAAACTCTCTTATTAGAATTACGAACTATCAGAGAAAGAAACTCACTATCACAAATTGAAAAATAAGTCAATCAATAAAAATTGTTAACATGATGATAGCTACACTTGACAAATAAGAAAGAAGTAGCAAAAGCAACAAAATTCATTAATTTACCTGGATAGTGACAAGATTATGATATAAAAAGAAAGGTTTTGCTACATACAGCATTGTTTTGAACAAAATTCATTGAATGCTATTAGTTCGGAGCATTAGCTGTGAAAATTTTTCTGTGGTCAAAACCGCCAGCAAAATTTTTGAGCTGGCGTTTTTTTTCGGAATCATAAATCTACTACATAAACATCAAAAAAAACGGGAAATTTAAACAATTTATGACTGTATCAATTGCAGAATCTACTTCTGGAAATTCTCATAGCGAAAATGAGCAACTACAGCTAAAAGATATTGTGAAAAGTCTACCTCGCGAAGTTTTCATTAAAGATAAATGGAAAACCTGGACAATGGTAGCAACCAATATCTTTATGGTTGTTTTAGGTTACTGGGGACTAACAATTACACCTTGGTTTTTATTGCCCCTAGCTTGGATTTTCACTGGCACCGCATTAACAGGGTTTTTTGTCATTGGCCATGACTGTGGTCATCGCTCCTTTGCTAACCGTCGCTGGGTCAACGATCTAGTCGGTCACTTAGCCTTTTTGCCTTTAATTTATCCGTTTCATGGTTGGCGAATTGGCCATAATCATCACCACAAACATACGAATAAGATGGGCGAAGACAATGCTTGGCAACCATGGTATCCAGAAGATTTCGAGGTTGCTGGTAGCTTTATGCAGACAGTGTATAGGGTGATGCGTGGCAGACTTTGGTGGTTAGCTTCTCTTCCTCACTGGGCGCTTATCCATTTTGACTGGAGAAAATTTGAGGGTAAAGATAGTGAAGATGTCAAATTTTCTGCATTGGTAGTTTTCGGGTTTAGCGCGATCGCCTTTCCTTTATTAATAGCTACAACTGGTCTCTGGGGTTTAGTCAAGTTTTGGTTAATGCCTTGGTTAGTTTACCATTTCTGGATGAGTACATTTACGATTGTTCACCATACAGTACCGGAAATTCCTTTTACTCCAGCAGAAGAGTGGAATGAAGCAGAGGCTCAATTATTTGGTACAGTGCATTGTGATTATCCTCGTTGGGTAGAGTTTCTTTGCCATGATATTAATGTGCATATTCCCCATCATGTCTCAACAGGAATTCCTTCATATAATTTAAGGCAAGCATATCAATTTTTGAAGGATAAATGGGGAGATAAACTTTATCAAACTAAGTTTTCTTGGTCTTTAATGAAAGAGATAACAGATAAGTGTCATTTGTACGATCAGGAAAAGTTTTATCTAAGTTTTAAAGAGTATGATGCTCAGAAAGTTTCCCAGTAATTTAAGTTAGGAAAGCGGTCAGCTATCAGCTTTTAAAGGTGTATATTGGGGGGTTCAATAATGGATAATTGATAATTACCTCTCCCTAAAAGGAAGAAGATTGAATAAAAGGAAAATTTTTTCTTGTTTCTCTTGAAATAGAAGGCTTTAAATCTTAATTATTCGGTAAACCTTATTAACACATACCACTAATTTTTCATTCATCAACTTTTATATAATCCGGCATTTTGACCGGATTTTTTTTATAGTTTTTTATAGGGTATTTTGATATAGCAATCCTATTTTATTCGTCTCAAAAATCTTACTGCTTTTTATAGAACACTTATATCATGTTCGCTTAAATAGTTATTATAATTAAAGCTCGTAGTAGGGCTGAAGCCCTACTACAAACAAAAACTTTATTATAAGTGATTACCCGAACATGATATTAAATGGCAACAGGTGAGAGTTTCAGTTTTTTTATTGACTTTTTGATTACCCACAACCAATTTAGGATTGCTATAGTCAACAGGAGCAAAATACTCCCACTTAGAAAAATAACCTCAAGCAAAATAAAATTAATTGATAATACCACTTTCATAAATTGGTATAAAACTGTATAAATACTGAAAAATAAAGTAATACAACTGAAGCAATTTGTCAATATTGACATCAATAAATCTATTTGGATAGCATAGGATTAGTTAATCAAGGAAAAAATTCAAAATTAAGGAATAATTACCGAAAAATTATGGGTAGGCGCCTCCCCTTTTAAGGGGATAAAAAAAGAACATCCATAGATATTTCAAGCCTCCTTATTGTAGAGGTACTGTTAACTGATAACGCAGTTACGACCATAGGAGGCTAACTGATAACTGATAACTGAAATAACCTTGAGTTTTAATCCAGACTTATGTCGCAACGAAAGTGAAGTAGAAAGCAAACTAATTGTTAGTTATCTACTGCCGAAATTAGGATACGGTATCGAACATTGGCATCAAGAAGTAACATTTGGCAGTATCCGTTTAGATTTTTTGTCATTTGCTACTCAGAAGTTACCTTTTAGTTTAGATGGAGAATCTCCATTGAGTTTAGTTATGGAGGCAAAACATCCCAGAGAAAATTTAGACCGCCATCAACGAAAACTGAGGCGTTATTTGACAAGTATGAATGTAAAATATGGCTTGTTAACTAATGCAAAAGAAATTAGGATTTATCAAAGAGTAGGAAATGATATTCAGTTAGTGTTTAATTGTTTAGGGGGTGAAGTTGATGACAAAATAGAAGAAATTAAAAAATTAGTCGGTCGAGACTTTTTGCGTCAAAATCGGAGTTCTAATACAACAGAAACTCCGGGAGAAAAAGCAGAGGTAAGTGAGGCGATCGCTACTCAATCTGAGACAAAAGAAATTGTTAGCAATACACCAGAAAACCAGGCAAATCAAGTAAAGATTGAAACCGAGTCTAATCCAATTAATCAAAGTAGGAGAAATTCTATGAAAGTAATTGCTGTTTATCACAATAAAGGCGGAGTTGGAAAAACGACAACTGTAGTTAATTTAGCTGCTGCCTTGAGTAAAAAAGGTTATCGAGTTCTTGTAATTGATTTAGATAGTCAGGCAAATACAACATTTGCTACAGGGTTAATTAAATTTGATGATGAAGAAAATGATAATTTAAAAGATAAGTATATTTATCATGTCATCAACTATCCCAAGAAATTTTTCATCCCTGAAGTTATTCGCAAATCTCAGTTCAATGACCCTGAAATTGATGTCATTCCTTGTCACATTAGTTTAATGAAATGGGAAAAGCAACTATCAGAAATTGATGCAGCAAAAACAAGATTAAGAAAAAAGTTAGATCAAGAGAATTATGATTTTGTAATTATTGACACACCACCTTCATTGAATCTTTATGCTAGAATAGCAATGATAACAACAGATTATTTAATAATTCCTTCTGACTTAAAAGCCTTTGCAAATGAGGGATTACGAAATGTTAAAAATTTCATTGAAGAGATTAATGAATTTAGAGACCAAATAGGTGTTTCAGAAATTAATATACTAGGTGTTTTACCTTCCAAAATTCCTACTAACAGTAGATATATTCAATATACTTTACCTCGTCGCAAAGCAATTATTCAAGAACGTTATAATTTGCCAGTGATGGATAGCTGTATTTTTCAAAGAGAAGATTTAGCTAAGTGTCTAGATAGAACTGTTTTAATAGATGATATAGAAGTTCCTAATCCTATATCAATTTTTGACTATAAATCAGATGAACCTTCCGTAGAAGAATTTGAAAACTTAGCAACAGAAATTATTTCAAAAGTATGAGCGATAACATAAATTTATCTACTTCCTTAGTAGACCTTGATAACATCACACCAAAGTTTGATATCTCTGAGTTTTCAGCAGATGAAGTTGAGAATATGGCTAACTTAATTCTGACAACAGGAGGTGTGGTTAGACCTATTATTTTGAAAAGAACAGGTATTGAGAGTTGCGAAATTGTCACAGGTGATTTTGAGTATCATGCAACTGTTAAAGCATCAGAAATAGACCCAGAACATTCAGGTATGATCAGAGGGTTTATTATTACAGAAGAACAGGAAGAAAATATCAGGAACCAACAGAAAATTTTGAGAGGTTTAGATTCTCCAATAACTGAATCTCCAGAAGTTCCTATTGATGTTGAAGGTAGTCAAGTTGACTTAACGAAAATGTTTAATAATTTGAGATTAAGTTTGACAAAAGAACTAAATAGTCAACTGGATAAAAAATTGCAACCAATCACAAGAAAGTTAGATCGACTAAATACATCATCTCCTACTAATACTCAATCTCAAATTAATAATACCGCAGAGGAAAAACTCCAGAATATCGAAACTAAAATTGACCAGTTATTACCCAAAAAACTACCAGAAATTGAGGAAATTCTGAATGAGCAATTAAAAGTTATACGTCAAAAAATTAGTAATCTATCTAAGCAAGAAGCTTTATCTATATTAGTACAAACTCAAACAGCTTTAAGTAGACAAATAAAAGCTATTGATCGTGAATCTAATCAACTACAAAAAGTCAATTTGTTAACAGTAGAAACAGAAGATGAAATCAAACAAGCTTTCAAGCGAGTTTTTAGCTCTATATCAGGAGCAACTAAAGCATGGGAAGCAATTAAATATTGGCGAAAATCAGGTAAAAAGCTAACATGGGAAAATTTAGAAAACTCATCAAAAACAGGTCATCAAGATAAAATACCAAACTTCTCAAATGGTACTTACAAAAAGTTAAGAGATATCGGCGATATACCTGATTAATAAATAATACCAAATCCGCTTTTTTTGGAGTGTTATAAGAAACCGGGTTTATGGGAGGTAAATATTAGTATGGTAAAGCATTTAATACAAACCCGGTTTCTATATTTTTTGACAATTTGATATAATCAGCTTTTCTTTTAATATATGGCGATCGCATCCCCATCCCCAAAAATACCAAATATCCGTAGGTTGGGTTGAGGTAACGAAACCCAACTTTTACTTAACTATATCAAATCCACTTACTTTGGAGTTGGGAGATTCTAAAAGAGGGAAAAACCCCTAGTTTGGTAGGGGTTTGGTCACCAAACCCCTACGATATTAAATTTCACCGATACTACCAGATTTGATATAACTTATTACTTAGACTTAATATAGACATAAGTTGGGTTTCCCTTCGGGAAGCTCCGCTTTTCATGTCGCGCAGTGAAACACTGCGTTCTACCCAACCTACTGTTTATCAAAATAATTGAGTATAAAACCCCACCTTTGAAGGCAAAATGTTTTTGGAAGGTGACTCAAAATCTCCAAAAAAACTTCTGACTTCTGACTTCTAACTTCTGACTTCATTTACCCACCCTCATCAAAAAAACTCTCACACTTTTCCTTCTGAGGACAAATATCACACAAATACTCATGCTCCGTCCGTGGAGGTGGATCAGGTTGAAACTCTTCCCATCTCAACCACTCCCGCATCTCCTCTAACTTACCCCGAACTGAACCCTCCACCACATTCTCCAACTTTTCCCATGTGTAATGATACTCTCCTAACTCAGGCAAAACCCAATAAACAACAGCATCAACAGGTATCTTTTTCTTTTGCTTCAGTAAAAAACTATAGAGAGCAACCCCTATTAACTGAGACGATACTTCCACAGTTTCATAAGTTTGAAAATGAACCACACACAAGCGACGAGTCTCAAAATCAAAAATTAAATTATTAACTTTTCCCGTTAACTTTTGACTCTTACCACCTGCTATTTTAAAAGTATAATCTACAGATATTTCTCCCGTAATTAATGTGCGACGAATTACAATACTTTCATGGCAGTAACGCCGATTTTTAACAATGATTTCAGACATATTAAAAATCAGTTTAGTTAATACCTGCCAAACTTGATATAATCCTGTTGCTAAACTAATATCTTTTGTAATAATTGTTTCTAAATAAGGAAAGAAAATCAACTCATAAAATAACTGTTGTATTTGATTAGCGATCGCCTCTACCACCAACTCCTCAAATTGCCCTGAAAACAAAACTTGAATTCTAGATTCTTGCCGAATCATATTCATTAACTGATTAGCTAAATCAACAAAAGCATTATCAATTTCCTGGATATAATCTTTTGGCAAAAACAGATGTTCCCCTCCAAAACGCTGTTTCAAATAAAACAAACGGGGGCAATCAAAAGCAACCTTAAGATCGTTAATACTAAATGGCGGAGATTGTAATTGAGGTTTATTACTTATTGGCATTGACAGACTATTTTGATTTTCCTGTTTTTTTCAAGCAATTAACGTAACTATAAATTCTGATAATTTATCAGTTTTATATACTCCAAATTAATTATAATTAATCACTATAATCATCAATTATACATTCCTGATCAACCAGGAACAAAACAAACTAATTGTTCATCCTCTTTTGATGTAGGAGAGATAATTTTTATTTTCTGTTCTCCCTCAAACTCTCGAATTATTATATCAATTTTTGAACGATCCATTTTGATAAATTGATTTAGTGTATTTTCAATTACACTATTCCTTTCCATAAAACTTTTTTTTCTAATTAAATTTAACACAAAATCCTTAACTTCATCTAAATCTGGCTCATTTGACTGTTCTTGAGTATCTGTAGGAAAAACTACAGACAAATCTTGTAATAAACTACAGTTATTTAAAATTTGTGATTCACAAATTATCTTTTCTAACTCTTTGAGACTAATAATCTCACCTTCAATTACTAATTCATTAGCGAGAGCAGAATTCACCAAACTATGATATGTAGCCAAAAAATACACAGATTCCAAATTAGGTTTAATATGAATATTTTTCAACCTACCTTGGAAAATTTTTCTATATATTCTATAGCTAAGATTTCTAGCACTTCCCACCTCAGCAGCTCTCACTAAATATAAAGTTTGACACAAATTTTTATCCACAACTTTCTGACAAGCATTCATCGTATTATAAAAACTATTCATATTTGGATCTTCCGTCCAAACTACACCGATAATTTGTTCTTGATTTTGTTGTTGATAACTCAAAGAATGACTAGCATACTTCCCACTTAATAATTTAGTTTTTACCTCCTGACATTGTAAAGCATTTAATACTTCTTGTAACATTCTAATCAATTCTGGTGCTGCCAAATCAGTAATTTTGCTAATTTTTTTCTGAGTCTTCTTATACTTGTCTTGCCAAATCAATTTAAAAGTCGCCAATTCTGTTCCTGGTGTTAAATCTTGAGAATTTTCTGTATTATCTAATAATTTGCTTTTGTACTGCTCATATTCCTTACGTCCCAATTCTAATATATTCCGGGGTAGAGTTCTCCCCCTGGGAAACTTCTGTTCTAATATTTCTTTTGACAAAGGAAATATAGGTGATTTAGGCTTTGGTTTTGCCAGAGAATGCAAAGGATTTAAACGAGCAGCTAATATAGCTTCTCCCTGTTCTAAAGTAATTGGTTTTAAATGAAAATCCCCCCCATTGACTCTAGCCTTATCTGCTGGTTGAATTAATGTAGCATTTTGTTTCCAGGTACTCGTAATAATACTAATAATTATCAGAAAATTTTGTGGATAGTGAGTATGAATACTAGAATTAACATTAAATAATGCTTGTAAATCTAAAGTTCCATTTAACAAGCGAGGAATATTATCAAGATTATCAAAACATAAAACAATAGGTTGAGATGCAGCGGAAATAAGCCCCAAGTTAGTAATAATTTTTTGGGCCGAATCTTCAGAATCTATACTACTTTTAATACCCAAAGATTTTAGATCCCCCTCATCCAAATCATCCCCCCGTAACCACTCACAGGCAACAGCGCTATACTTGGGATCTAGTAGATGATAAAGGGCACTAAAAAAATCATTAGGATTATAAATCCCAGAAGGGTAAATTGTCTTGAGATTTCTAATGAATACTCTTCTTTCACCAATAATTTTTTCGAGCAAACTACTATTTTGGAAATCCAAGAGATTTTTAAGCCATAATAACAACTGAGAATCTGTTTTACCCTCCGGAGTTTTCATCAGACAGTCTACAGTTTGGCGCAAAATATGTCGCCAAATATAATCGCTATCAGGCCAAGGATCGATATAGGCAAAAAAAGCTTTAGTATTAAATAATTTTTTAATTCTCCCTAAAAGGTAACTTTTACCAGAACCAGAGTCACCCGTAAGTATTAAAGTACGGGGATGATGTTCCTGAGCAACCTGCTCCAATACCATTTCTATATCAGTGATAATATTTTGATGGATAGAATCAACATTCAGACTAGGATTTTGTTGCTCTTGCCAAAAATTAATAGTATAAAGAGTTACCGGATCGAAAGGATTAAGTTCTCTTTGAATAATCTTATCTATAGATGTCATACAATAAAATTGTTAATATTTTTGAGAATGGTTAGAGAATTACGATAGCAGATATAGCGCTACGCGCAAGGCGCGAATTCAGAATTCAGAAGTCAAAAGTTATCCCTGACTGACTTTGAGTATTTATAAATGTCCGCTTTTTGTAATTAGGGAAAACTAGGATTTTGCCATACAGGAAAATCAAATCAAGAGCAAGGGTTTTTCCTACTCCCTACTCCCTACTCCCTTTTTTTGTAGTTAGGGAAGACTAGGATTTTGCCATGACAGGAAAATCAAATAAAAAGTAAGGGTTTTCCCTATTCCCTACTTCCTACTCCGTAATTATGAAAAACAAAGGTCCGCCAATATCTTGAGGGATACCTGCTTCAATTTGTTCTGGTGTGTAGGATCTTACCTCCTGGAGGGAACTTAATTCTATTTTGTTACTTCTTTCTAAACGGTAGAGTGCTTGTTCTAGTTCTGTTTGAGATAAAGGAGGTTGTAGTTTTTCTCGTAAATGAAAAATTGGTAAGTAGTTATCTGTACCTAGATTATGGTCTAAATCTCGAATCACAGCTAAAATCTCAGAATCGGTGGGTTTGTTGTCCGACAACCTCGAAGATATATTTTTCTCTTGCTTAGGGTAGTCGGGAGAAATGTTTGTCCGCATTAACTGGAGGTAATCACTTAACATTTTTAACGAAATTTCTTTTGCCGTACTTTGGGATGAATATTCTTGGCACAAAAATTGCTTTCCTTTTTCTGTTAGCCATACTTCTTTGATTTTTTGAGCAACAACTTCAATCAAACCTTCCTCTACCAAATCTGTAATCACAGCTTGTCTATAGGTAGCATCTATACCAGTTTCCCCCGGAGCAATAGCACCCTTAGCAGTTGCCTTGAGAAATTTTAACTCTTCTTCAGTCAGTGAACTGGCAGCTTTTTTACTATCTAAGAGTAATTTTCCCAGGGGTGCTATATTAATTTTTGTAACCTCCCTGGTGAAATTTACTAACCCTTGATCGCAAAGTCGGTAACAGATTTCATCCCGTTCAGAAGCCTTCATTTCTTGCTCTAGCTGGATTTTACTAATAGACACTCGATAGTTTTTGTAGCCTAGTAATTTCAAAAGCAACTTAAGATATTTAATATTCATGTGATCGTCCGTTCCCCACTTGCAAAAATCAGCCAATTAATATTATTATTAATCAAATAGGTAAACCTTGACTATTTTGTGCAAAAAAGTTAAAAAATAACTTCAGGCAATTTAATCGAGTTATGCGATCGCGTCCTGACATGGCCAGAAAAAAATCTGCCATCAACCCACTCAGATCAGAACTATTGAAACTGAGTGCTATTCCTAAAGCTTTCTCTCAGGCAATGCCTAATCAAGTTGTAGGAGTAGAGTATTAATTTAAGAAATGCGGTCTGCTTGACCGTTGATGCCTGTGGACAGAGTGCTGCCGACAGTTCTGGTCGAAGCAGGAAGTAAACATTAAAATGTCGCTATATGACGTTTTATATCGGTTTTATAAAGCAGTGAATCAAAAAAAAGATACTTACGAGTAGCCTGCAGAGTCTTTTGACTTAAGAGAATAGTGGCAATTGACACCGTAAGCGTGAGCTGAGTAGTTTATATGTATAATGGCAATGTGGCCGTTTTGCCTGACGGCATACTTCGTAAACGAGCAATGTAGGAATCGTGGCGTTGACCAGATTTCCAGCTCGTAGTCGAGAATTCACGCGGTTTTAACTCGTGAAGTCTCAAAGCTAAAAATAGTATGCTAAAGTAGCCTTATAAAAATACAATCTGGGTAAGAGAAAAAAATTAGACTAAGGCATGGTAAAAACCAACAAGTTCAAATGTAAAGCTGGTAAGCTTACTGATGTATAAGCTTTTAGCCTAAGAATTCATCATAATTTCCCAGATTATGTGACCGTAAATCTGTTAGGCAACACTAGGAAGTTTACCAACTCTCACCACCTAATCCTATTTTGTCAAACTGGGATGAAATTATAATATTTCCAATACTTGGAATAGCAAAAAATATTGAATTTCTCCAAAGTGATAAAAAGGAGTAACAAAGTAGCTGTAATTCATTTCCTGCTGCCTATTAATAGTTCTGAACAATACCTTTATTTGATTTTAGGAGCCCAGGAAAGTTGTAAGCAAATGGTTTCATCAAAGCGAAAAGATCGACAAGAAGATTTACCAGCACAAGCAATAAGTTTGGAGTTGATTCCCATATCCAAAATTACTGTGCCAGAGTCTCAGGAGAGAGATATTTCTCCTGAAAGACATGAATCTCTATTTAAGATCCTTGCAGATCAAGGTAGTAACTTGATTCCACTGCTTGTCAGATTAAAGGAGAACTACGACACTCAACAGCAGTACGAAATTGTTCGTGGTGCTGATTGGTTTCAAGTTGCAAAAGAAATTGAAATCAAGGAACTATGGGCCTGGATTTATGAGATGACGGATGAACAAGCAGAAATAGCTAGAGCAGAGATGGAACAGTTAACTGAACTACCTATGCCTGAAACACCAAGCTTCGATCATCTACTGCAACAACTTAAGGTATCATTTGATCAAAAGGTAGATTCTCTCACCCAAAAAATCGATCGATCAATCAATAAAAATGAGGAGGTTCTAAAAAAACAAGTAAAATCTTTGCGAGAGGAAAGCATTGATATCAATCAAATTGACCAGCTCAAAAATTTGATTATAAACCTAGAAAATTCAGTTAACAATAAGGTAGAAACATTGGTAAGAAAAATCGCAAATTCAACAACTAACAAAACAACATCAGGAGTAAAAATGGAATTATTATCAAAACAGCTTGACGATCTCGATAAACAAATAGAGAAAAAACTGGCAGGAATGGTCAAAACAATGCAAGATATTGAAGATGACCTCAAAACTCAAGTATCAGCGGTTCGACGTCAATTGCAGGCTCTTTCAGAACTTGATTCTTCAGTTGAAGTAGAAGCTAAAACTGATACACAACCTAAGACAACGACTAAGAGTAAGCCAAGTTCTACAACGTCTAGATCTAAGGCAACTACTACAAAAACAACTACCAGGAAGACTAAAGCTGCAGTAGCTCCTGCAGAGCCAGAAGTTTCTGGTGATGACTACGATACCAAATCACTCAGACAACTAAAGAAAATTGCTCAAGAGCGGAAACTCCGTGGGTATGCGCGGATGAAACGCCCGGAAATTCTCAAGGCTCTCCGGGAAGCTGATGCTGCGGCTAGTTAGGGTTATCGGCAGTATTAAAATAATTAAGCGCTTAAGCAAAATTAATTGTGCATTAACTTCTGACTCTGTCAGGCTTAGAGACAAAATTATTTGTATATAATTTTGCACGACTGCTGAGACAAAGTTAGACATAACTAGATATCTATATGTGATACACTAGATTCATGTCTAACTTATTAACGGTATCTTAAGCAGCAGAAATGCTAGGAGTGTCAACAAAAACAATTAGACTATGGGAAACTGAAGGACGGATAAAATTATAGCGGTTTTCACAAAGGTAGACTACAAAACTTCTTTTGATGAATTGAGAATTTAGAATTATTAAATCAAGGAATTGTAGTGGTTTTCCATAAATGTTGAATACAAAACTTCTGCCTTCTACCTTGAAGCAAAAATCTCTGTACTCTATATTAATGAAAACTGCTATAATCCGTACCGAAGGCGATCGTATATGAAGAAAGACAGGACTTACGCATGGGAACCCAGAAACCCGGTTTCTCCTAGACATCCATTGATTGTTCAAAACAATGATTTACCGTAGAAACCGGGTACGAAAGTGCGTAAGTCCTAAAAGAAAACCTATTGTCAGACTATATCATTCTTTCAAAAGTCCAAAGTCCAAGCCAAATATTACACCATATTTCGGACAAATGAGGTACAACTTGGAATACTAAAACTATTGTTGATATAAGTGTTATACCCAGCTTTTATGTTACTATCGCTGAATTGATTAACCAAGGCTATGATGCTTTTATTATTAATCGCAGAACAATCAGTAATAAATATAAAACAATAGAAGAGCTTCCATTAATGTATTCTGAATAGGGAAATAAACATCCTGGTTTAGACTGCTTTGTTTTTCCGAGAAACAGTTATGAAAATTATCAATTCAATCAAGCTTTTATTGGATCTATGCCTATTGGCTACACCATAGCAATTAATATGTTGTGCAATGCAAATAATTTTAATATTTTTAAGAATTTACATCTAACTTTTCATATAGGGAGAGATGGATTTTGGAAGAAAGGTAACCTCAAAGATTATGAAATATTTAATATTGAAGAAACCGATAAAATGATTAACTATTATCTTAGTAAACATAATTTAACTGAGAGCAAGTTAATTACTAAGTACCTAGCTACACTCTATAGAGGTAAAACTAATAATTATACAGGAAAAATTGGCTACATAAAAAGAAGAATATTATTGGAAATAGCTTATAAAAAGAAGGGTTTATCCACAAGGCTGAAAGAATTATCTCAGCGAATAGATGACTTGATTAAAGTATAGGAAAAGTATTGGATACGTTAACGAAGTCCCTAGAGAGAATGTATAAATAATTACAAATCAAATAGGAAAACTATTGTATATCTACTCTGATTGCCCTATTCTCTATTCATCATTAGCTCTGAGCAATGGATTATTGGTTTTTATAGCTTTTAAATTAAGAAAAAACTATTGATAAGTTGATTTATAAAGTAGATATGAAAAAGCTGAATTCTTTTTTATACTTAGGTTTGTGAAGTTATACTCTAGTAAGCCCGAAATTACTATAATCTAGTTAATATAAGACTTTTCCTTTGGAATGCTGCCCAAACAGCTAAGTTTCAAATCAGCTTTTAAATCTTACTTTTATTGGCCTGCATCATTACTTTTGAGGCCAATTTATATTTATCAACTTATAAAGTGGCGATCGCTCAAAAGTTATACTTACTTATTTTAAACTCAAGTAGCTGGGTTCCTAACTTTATCGGCATAGTCTTGAGGACGAATTTTCCTAAAGCTTTGCAATGCTAACTGTCGTAAATTTAGGGGTAGATAAGATAGTATTAAGCCAAATCTAGTTTTTAATGAAGTTCCTAATATTTGGCTTGACTCTTGTAATAATTCTCTACCTTTATTACTATCACCTTTCTCAATTAATCTAATCCCTAATATTTGTTTCGTATTTGCTAATTTAACTAAACGTAATTTTTCTAATTCTCGTTCTTCAAACTGATAGGTATTCATACAAAAAATCTTAGCTGACAAAAAATGAATATCTTGTTTTAGACTAGTTTGACGATTATGAAAACGATATTCCATGAGATATTCTGGAATAAAATATCCCACCTTTCCTGCTACAGCTAATCTGACTAGCAAATCAAAATCTTCACATCCATCTGCTTCTGGACGCATATAATCAACTTCTTGTAAACAGGAGCGACGAAACAAAGTTGAACCTACCTGTAAACTTTGGTATTGAAATGTTTCTTGAACCAGGTTAGGAATAATTCCTTCCTTTAATTTGTCTTTTCCCCACTTAGCTGCATTTTCTTTAGTCGCAACTTCTTCTCGTTCGCTTTTTTCATTAATAACCCAATGACTTGTACAGACAAAATCTACATTTTGCATCTGATCTAATACTGCAACAGTTTTCTCTAAAAATTCAGGAGTGAGGGCATCATCATCATCAAATTTGATGAAATAATCTCCTGTAGCAGCATCAAAACCAGAACGCATATTTTTACTGCGTCCGATATTTTGAGGATGTTGAATATACCGAATTCTGGGGTCATTCCATTTACTCACTACTTCAGCAGTATTATCTTTTGAACCATCATCTGTTATGATTAATTCAAAATCATTGTAAGTCTGATTTAAAACACTATTTACTGCATAAGGCAGCAAATTTGCTCGGTTATAGGTAGGAATACAAACGCTAACTTTTGCCATAATAAATTACTAAATTTATCCTAGAATTTTAATAGATAATTAATTTAATTTTCAAGAATAACTAATTTTTCAAAAGCTACGAGGTTATTAGTTAATTAAAGATTCTGTGCCAGGAATATGACCAAATATTTTTTCTGAATATTCCAATACTTCCCGATCAAAAAATTGTTTATATTGAGGATTATCAGATACTTTTTGCCATCTGTTTAAGACATCCATTGATGTTCCTTTGCCATCAAATTGTTTTCCTTCAAATGAACTACCTCCACCAAAACCAGTCACCTTATCAATACCTAAATCAGAAAATTCCATTTGTAATTTATCTGCAATTTGTCGCCGATAGTCAATGTCAGCAAACCATTGATTATAGTTTATACAAATTTTGTTATGTTTGAGATAATTTGTTTCTCCTAAATACTCTTTTGCATAATCAAGCCATAAATCAATCATTGTTTTATTCTGAGAATTTACTGATAAAAAATATGACACTTTAGAAGAAGTTTTTAATCTACTTGCCAGAAGATTAAAAGGGTCTCTAAGAATAAGTAAATCATATCTAATAGCACTTTTTCCTAAGTATATATCGTGGTTACCCTCAAATTTATCACTTGCGATTTGGTCTAATGGAAAATCTTCATAGCTGTAGATTAAACAATCTCTTTTAATAAAATATCCTTTAGCTTGTTGACGATTATGCTCTATTGCCCACTTATGCTCTGGAAAATTATCTTGAAGATTTTCATATTTATAGCGGTAGGGGTTTTCATTTGCTGCAACATTATTAAGAAATCCTACTTCACCAGTATGCTGACTTTTAACCCAGTTAATAATTGCATGGTTTCCAGTCCGCTTCATACCTGTTACTCTGATTTCCTTTTGATTAACTATTTCTGAAAGCTTGTCTTTCTGGGTAAGTATTCTGATAAAATCCTCAATATTATGTGCTAAATAACGCTTACCTTTTTTAAAGGCTAGATTTGGTTTTTTTAATGCTTTGACTATCAATGATTTTGATGCCATAAAATCTATTCCTAAAATTAAAATATCGCAGTCTAAAGAAAATTCAGACTATGATATTGTCATCAAATATAATAAGTTAGCTGTAATAGAGAAAAATATAGAATAACTTACCAACTTTATGAAAATCTTAATGCTTTCCTCTACTTTTCCTTATCCTCCCAGTCGGGGTGGTACTCAAGTTAGAACATTTAATCTACTCAAATTTTTGAGTCAGAAACACTCTGTTACCTTAGTAACACAACGCTCTCCAGATGTCAATGATTCGGAAATAGATTCATTGCGGTCTTATGTGGAAGAATTGGCCATATTTGACCGCCCTCAAGAATCTGATGGAGGAACTTTAGCAAAACTAAGACGTTTTAGTAATTTTATAATAGAAGGTACTCCACCGAGCGTTCTCTCTATCTATTCCCCAGAAATACAAAAATGGGTAGATGAGTTTGTGGCAGCAGGTAAATGTGAGGCCATTACTTGCGAACATTGCGTTAATGAAATTTATATCCGCCCTCAATGGCAAGAGAAAGTCAAAACTCTGGTTAATGTCCATAGTTCAGTTTATGGTACTTGTCGGCAACAGTTGGAAACTGGCACAGCGGAGAAACCTTTGCGAGATAGACTTAATCTTCCTCTACTCTTGCGTTATGAAAAACGGTATTGTTCAAAATTTTCCTGTATAGTTGCTACAACTGAGGAAGATGGGAAACAACTGCAAGAGTTTAACCCCAATAGTCAGATTTCTGTGATTCCCAATGGGGTAGATTTTAGTCAGTTTCCTTATCGTAGTGCTGACCCTGGAGGAAAGCAATTAATTTTTGTGGGAGCTATGGATAATTTTCCTAATATTGATGCGGTTCGGTTTTTGACTCTGGAGATATTTCCTAAAGTACAAGAACGTTATCCTGATACAACTTTAGCATTGGTGGGGGCAAGACCAGTACCGGAAGTACAGGAACTTTCGACTCGCCCTGGGGTAAAAGTTACGGGTCGCGTACCTTCAATGGCAGAATATTTACATCAAGCTACGGTTTGTGTAATTCCTATGCGTACTGGTTTTGGCATTAAAAATAAAACTTTGGAGGCAATGGCAGCAGGTACGCCTGTTGTGGCCAGCGATAGGGGGTTGGAAGGATTAGCGGTTGATGGTGCAGGTACACCACTCAGAGCATTAAGAGCAAATCAAGTAGAAGAATATGTAGAGGCCATTGGTCGGTTATTTGAGGATGGGGAGTTGAGACATAAGTTGTCAGAAAACGGGCGATCGCTTATAGAAACGGAGTATACTTGGGAAGTTCAAGGTCAGCGCTATGAACGGGTATTACTAGGATAATGAAAAAAAAGATTTACAATTCTAAAGTTAGTTACAGTCAAAGGAAATCTCCTAAAGCTGTTAAAACAGTTGAGAAACCTTATTATCCTAGGACTAGAAAAACTCCACAAATTAGTAAAATTACTTCTAGTTCAAAATCTAGAAGACGCCGGAGACGACCAGATCCGTCTCAAAAACTTTCTTTGAAATTGCTATCCTTACCTTGGCGGAAATGGATGATTGAATGGATAGGTATTAGTCTGTTATTTGGTGGCTCTAGTTTAATGGCAGTGGGAGCATGGCTGAGTGTGAAGTTAATTTCCGATCCAAACGCTATAGTCTCATTTAATCAAATATTACCACAATGGACTCAATTCTACATATCTGGGAATGAATCTCTAAAAACCCTGGAGCAAGTTAAGTCTAGTATTAAGGAGGAAGGGTTTAGCGCTGGGAAAACTTTTCCTCTTCCTAATACAACAACAGATTCTGGTTCTGATATATTAGTGCCTGTAATGAGGCAAATTGAATCTAGAGCTTCTTTACCCTGTGAAACTCCCTGTCGGGAAGTAGTAGAGTTGCGGGTCTATCAATCAGTTTTATCTGTTAATCAAAGAGAAGGTAGTAAACCATATTTTCGATTAGTTAATACTTTATCACTTCAGGGTCCTGCCGAATCTTTTGTCATTGCATCTACTATTGAGTCTGCTTCTGCTCCTCAAGGTTCAAATAAACCTTTACCTATAACTACGGTACGTCAGTTTCAAGGCAAAGTTCCCACAGGGGGAGTTTGGTTTAGTGTCAGTGGTCAGAGGTTACAAGATAACAAAGCTATTCCTTATGGGCAAATTGTTAATTATAATCCTGGTAAAAATTATTTGAGTTCCATGTTGGAATGGAAAAGTGCTGCTGGTCAAGCTCCGATCTGGCAAGAAATGACTGGAGGAGGAGACCCGGAGTTGGTGGTTGAACAAACTGTGGGATTAGATCCTGATTTTGATATTTATTGGATTCAGCCACGAAAGTTTATACTTAATCCTATAGAATTAGAGAAAATTTCCCTTGAGGAAACTCCTATTGGGGATGGATATTATAAGGATGCTCTGAGGTTAGCTCGTAATGGTTTATGGTCTCCTGCTTTTGGTTTAATTGAACCTTTGCGAGAAAATTTTATAGATGAGTCTGAATGGTCGGAAAAAGCACAAGCTCAATTTGATTTAATTAAGTTTCATGCCAATATTACAGAGGCTCAGGCGATCGCTTCTTGGGCAAGTCCAAGTCAAAAGGTTTTAGCTGGTTTAATAGATGGTCGTTGGCAAGAAAGTCTTAATGTGTTTGAAAATAATTTGAGCAGCACTTATGATATTGCTAAGTTGCTACAAAATGATTCTGGCCGTCTCCGCAAAAGGGTTGATGCTGCTTTAAGGGTAGATCGAGAGGAGTTTAATGCTGTGGCTTGGGGTACTTTAATTGTGGCAAGTCAAAAAGGGCGAAGGAGGGCAATGTCGTGGTTAAATAGGCAACCTCGGACAAGTGAGGAGGCAAAGGAAAAGATTGAGAAGTTATTGGATCGACTAGATGCTGCTATTACAACAATTGATAATTGATAATAGTGAAGAAATTATCATGTCTATTGTAAAGGATAACGTAGGGGCGGGTTTAACTAGAAATTGAGAAAGTCAGCATTTATTGTACTAAACCCCCCCGACAAAACCAACATTAAAAAAGGTAGGGGCGGGTTTAACTAGAAATTGAGAAAGTCAGCATTTATTGTACTAAACCC
>NZ_JBNHEQ010000211.1:0-26519 GCF_050016015.1 Dapis hubbardiae BLCC-M172 | reverse complement strand
CCCCGACAAAACCAACATTAAAAAAGGTAGGGGCGGGTTTAACCAGAGATTTATAAATCTAGCGTTTATACTGCTAAACCCGCGGCCAAAGCTAGGAACTTAGGGTGAAAAACTCGCTCTATATTCGTCGTTAAAAAAATTGTCGGGGCGGGTTTAGCTGAAACTTGAAAAATCAACAATTTAGTCTAAAAAACCCGCCGCTACATCGTGTTTAACTTTAATTTCTTCAGCTATTTCTATCTAATATTTCTAAGATTACTATTGCAAGACTAACAGATTTTTTTGTTTGGTTTCCTTAACGTCAACCCAACCTACTATTTATATTATTCGTGGAATGAAAGAAGGAGTCAGGAGTCAGAATGAAAGAAGGAGTCAGGAGTCATGTTATGTCTAGACTAACTGTAAAGTCATTGCGACTGGAACGAAGTGGAAGGAAGCAATCTCTTGTGTTTCAAATATTTCTTCTGTAATATTACTATGCACAGCTACGAAATTTTTTGTTGGGTTTCCTTAAGGTCAACCCAACCTACTATTTATATTATTCGTGAATTGAACCGTCTGGCATTATTGTATCTGTTAGGTTGGCTTTCTTATCGTCTTCTCCAAAATTTGCACCACCTATATTTGCTTCTTTTAGATTGGCATTTTCTAGGTTAGCGCCACTTAAATTTGCTCCGCGCAAGTCTGCTGAAGTTAAGTTGGCATTACTCAAGTTAGTGTTACTTAAATTTGTGCCACAAAGTTTTGCCTTGCTTAAATTAACACCTGTAACTTTTTGACTACTTAAAGATAAACCGACTAAATTTGCCTCAGTTAAGTTAGCACCACTAAGATTAATTTGATTAAAATTATGCACATTTTTCAAGTCAGCTTGACTAAGATTTGCTGCTGTTAGATTAACATCATATAAGTTAGCATGAGCAAAATTTGTTTGACTAAGGTTTGCTGCTGTTAAATTAACATTATGTAATTTAGCATGAGCAAAATCTATTTGACTAAGGTCTGCTAATCTTAGGTCTGCACCTTCTATAGATGCTTCACTAAAATTAGCTTTCTTGAGATTAGCTTCAACAAATTTTGTGCTAACCAAATTTGCTTTTATTAACTGAGCATTAGCTAAGTTAGTATCACTTAAATCTGAGCTATTCAGATTTGTTGAATTAAAATTTGTTCCTTCTAAGTTAGCTCTTCTCAAGTGTAAATAGCTTAAGTCATAACCAGCTAAGTTTACTGCTTTTAATGAAACATCAGGAGCAAGCAAATAAACACCTAATTTAGTGTGATTAAAACCTTTTGGAAAAACAGTTGCCTCACTAGAAAGTGCTTGATTTATTGTTACCATTTGTAGGTTGGCTCCTGCAAAATTTGCGTTTAGTAAATTAGCTCTACTTAAATCAGCTTGACTCAAATCTGCATTAGTAAAATTCGCATTTCTCAAATTCAATCCACTCAAATTTGCTTTTTTCACATTTGCACTACTGAAGTTGGCATCGTTTGAAATTTTAGAATTACTAAAATTAACTCCGTTCAAGTTAGCTTCAGTAAAATTTGCAGACTCTAAATTAGTCTCCTGAAGATTCACATTTCTGAACTTTGCCTTTTATAATTTCATAGAATTCATTTGTGCTTTATTCAAATTGGTATTAATGAATTTAGCTTGACTTAGATTTGCTGAATAAAACTTAATTTCAGAGAGGTTAGCACTTTTAAATTTTGCTCCAGTTAAATTAACCGACCTTAAATCTACCTGACTCAAATTTGCACCATTAAAATTAGCATTACTCAAATTTAATTTGGAATCATTAAAAGACTTTCCACTCAAATCAACACCTGCCAAATTAATCCCAGTAAAATCTCGTTCTCCCTCATTATATCTACGCAAAAATTCCTCAGCACTAACCACAGGTTGTTGACTTTCCTCTTCCTCCTCAAGTTCTTCCAATTTTTCCAATTCTTCTTCCACCTCATCCTCATCTACCACCATCGAATAATCCTGAAATTCCATTTCATTCTCATCAATAACTCCAGACAAATATTCCACCTCATCCAAACTTTTCATACTTGTTGCAAACCTGCGATTAATTTCTGCTTTCTCCAAAAATTCAGCATTATCAAAACGGTCAATTAATCCTTCAATAATTTGCCGATCGCTACTACGAATCCCTACTTCTCTTTCCGAACTTTCCTCACCCGAAGCTAAAAAATTATGACTTCCTACAAAAGCAAACTTTTCATCACAAACCAGAAAATTTTCGTGAGTTCCTAATAGCTTCAACCGAAATAAACCAGGATAACTTTTCTCTAATTCCTGTAAATCTGTCAAAGCATTATATTTCCAACCCTTGCCAATATTTGAACCATCTCCTAAATATCCCCAACCAATATCTACTTGGCAACCCCTGTCTAAAAAACCCTTAAATTTCTCCAGTAAACTTTCATCAATACCCTTGGAAGTAAACCACGGACAAACAATAATTAATCGTGATTCAACTGTTGACAATGCCTCAATTAATACACCACGAATGCCAGAGCTATCGAATACTAATTGATTTTCATATTCTTGATAATTCTCTGAGATTTCCTCTGATAATTTATCTTGTACCGCAGTCGATTTTACCGGATTATTTACAGCCAATAATTCATCTAAACGTAGACTTAAAGTAGTCAACTTTTCCTGCAAATTTTCCACAGTTTGTCTTTCTGGTCGATGATGAAAATTTTCTATTTGCTCATCTAAAGTATTTTTCAGTTTAACAACATATTTTTTCAGAGTAGTCTGTTGTTTTTCCAATTCTGAAACTTTAGTCATCAAAGCAGATAAATTGGATTCTAGCTCAGACATAATTAAATAGTGGAGAAATTACCATATTTATTGTAAAACATTAAGTAGATAGGTATAATTAAACGTTAAAAAAAATCGTAGGGGCGGGTTTCACCAAAAATCTTGTTATAACTAATTGATTTCTCTAAACCCGCCCCAGTTTGGCACCAAATTTATTTCATCTGAATAATTTGTCACACCATTAATTTAAGCCAGAACCCGCCCTGGTTTGGTGGTTCAGAATATCGTCATGGGGGCGGGTTTATTTGATTTTATTGAATTCCCATTAATTTAAGGCGGAACCCGCCCCTACTATTGCAACATTTTAGTTGTGTCATACCACTACTTATAATTACAATCTAGTTTGATAATTATTGCTCTCAAGCATAAGATTAAAAATTATGAATAACTAATAATTAATAACTAATAATTAATAACTGATAACTAATAACTGATAACTGATATGTCACCTATACCAACAAAAAAAAATCTGGCATTTTATTTGGAAGATATCGAAAATCCTATCGGTAAAACCATTAACTTGATTTTACTATTTTTGATTTTACTTTCTTCTGCTATCTTTGTTGCTGAAACCTATCCAATTTCAGAGGAAATTTTTGGGAATCTAGAACTAATAGATGATTCTATTTTAGTATGTTTTGCTATTGAATATTTGCTGAGATTTTGGTGTGCAGAGCAAAAAATAAAGTTCGTTTTTAGCTTTTTTTCTATTATCGATCTACTCGCAATTTTACCTATTTTTCCAGGATTTTTAGAACTTAGTTTTATTCGACTTATCAGATGGTTCCGAATTCTAAGACTCATTAGATTTCTTAAGTTGAAAATTTATATATTTAAGATTAGTACGGCAGATGGAGTAATTTTTGCCAGGATATTATTTACTTTATTTACAATTATTTTTATCTTTTCTGGCTTAATTTATCAAGTCGAACATCGTGTCAATCCTGAATCATTTACAACTTTTTTAGATGCTGTATATTTTTCGGTTGTTACAATGACAACTGTGGGATTTGGTGATGTAATTCCTATTTCAGAAAAAGGTCGTTTATTAACTGTTTTGATGATATTAACGGGTGTTAGTTTAATTCCTTATCAACTTGGAGATTTAATTAAACAACTTATCAAAACAGCAAATAAAGAAGAAAAAGTCTGTAGTAATTGTGGTTTTTCTTACCACGATATAGATGCTAAATTCTGTAAAATTTGTGGTCAAAAATTATTCTGAATTTATAATTCAGAAGTTATATCAAGTGCGGATAATCAGTGATACAAAAGTTTTTGCTACTAGTAGGGCTTTAGCCCTATCTATACTTAGGGCTAAAGCCCTACTACAAACTTTAATTATAACTATTCAACCAGACATAATATTAAAAGCTATATCAAGTCTAATTAATTCACCATAATAAAAATCTTCTTATTTCCAAGCCAGAATATTTTTTAAACTTCTCGTTTTTGCTGCAAGCATTCAGCTATTAGCTGTCAGCTTTCAGCTTTCCTGACTTTTCCTTTACTTTCCTTTGGAATGCTTCGTAAAGGCCATGCTTTGCTATGCAGATGAAACGCAAAAAAAGCGATTTTTATTCCTGAAAACGTCTAAGTACCATTAATGAAGCTTTTATAGCACATCAGAAACAATAGCTGATAGCTGATAGCTGACGGCTGAATGCTTACTTTTTGCTTAACTCCCTAAATTTTTTCTTGTGGTTATTCAAAGAAACATGATATTAGAATTCATTTCTGACTAAATTTTAATATTTAGTAATGTCCGAGTGGGAGACTTCCACTGTTATCTCCCTTTTCTTAGTAAAAAAATTCCACAGTTTAGTTATACTTTAATAGCAGTTTTCAGACAGATTACTTAAGGTTAAATCAAAACCTTGTAGAGACGTTTCATCTAACGTCCCGACTATAGGTATATTTTTCTTTTTTTTCAATATTTACCGCTTCTCCCCTAGATAACTAAATTCTTCTTACTTCTTACTTCTTACTTCTTACTTCTTACTTCTTACTTCTTCCTTTCTTCAAACTTCCCAGTAATTTTTTTAATCTACTTAAATTAACTTCCTTACTACCATAACGCCATCCAACATAAGCTCGCGAAATTTCCTCTACTATTTCTCCCTGTTCCCTCTCTTGGTGCGCGTTCCCTTGCGTCTTGCGCCGACGCGGGGTCGCACCGCTGTTCCCTGTTCCCTGTTCCCTAATCTGATTACTATATTCAAAAGGTGTCTGAAAACCACGTTTAACTAATCCCTTACTCGCCATTAAATTCAACATTTGTTGATAGATACTCTCCATCGGAGATAACCTTGCTAACCAACGACCGTAACGCCATTTTCTCCAAAAAATATACAATAACCAACCCAAAAAACTTAAAGCAGTAGCTAAAATTAAACCGCCAAATATCCCTTGCCAACCTTGGGAAAATAGAGCAAAAAACCAACCAATAATTCCTAATATCCAACGGAATATTCCGCCAATAAATCTTTCTAGAAAACCAGTTACAGGAGAAGGCAACCAACCAGCTACCCACTTCCAAAAAACCATCAGTGTAGGGGTTTGGTTTCCAAACCCTTTTTCAATAGAAGGAGGAATTAAAGGCATTCCTGGAATAGGATTAAAAGCAAACCATCCATAACCTGGAAAATATACCTCCGTCATCATATAAGCATCTGTATTTTTTACCACATATAAACCAGTAAAAGGATTAAATTCTCCAGGAGCATAACCGCCAACTAATCTAGCAGGAATGCCAATAGAACGTAACATTATTGTCAAAACTGTGGAAAAATGATCGCCATAACCACCTGTAATTTTTTCCCCTTCCGGACTATTTTGATAACCAAATAAAAATGCTGAGACTAAATCTTCACCTTCTGCAAAAAATGGCGGTTCTTTCTGAAGTTTATAATTTGGGTTTTGTTTGAGGTATTGAGCTAAATCAAGTGCTTTTTGGTAAGTAGAAGTAATAGGTTTACTTTCTTTTGCAACTTTACTTTTCTTGGCTAAAATTTCCTCTGTTTTTTGTCTTACTTTTTCCTTAATTTCAGGAGGAATTTGTAAATAGTATTTACTAATACTTTCTGGATAATTTGTTCCTGCCTCACCCAAAATAGTAGGATTTCTATAAGGAACATCAGAAATTACTGTATAGGTTAAACCTTCTCGAAGTTCCAGAGGAGAACGTAAATTTCCATCAGGATCAATTGCTATTTTTTCAGTAGGAAAATACATTTCTCTGGCTTGATATAAAGCTGGAATTAAATTCGGTAACTGAGAAACTACTGTATAACTTTGAATAACTTCTTTAGTTTCATTTTGATAAATATTTTTCCGTCGCCAATTCACATCAAATCGATAAGAAAAACTAGAACGACCTAAAGTAAAAGTCTTATCATTCCGAGAAATTTCCCAACCTTCACCAGTATATTTATCAAAAGCTAAAACTCGCCAAAATCCTTCGGCTTGTGACCTAACTCGCATCACAACTTGAGGAACTAATTGCCCGCGCAAATTTTGGTTTATCTTAGTATTAAATCCATAATAATAAGTAGTATCTAAACTTCCCGGACCTGATTCTTGATTAGTTCCATTACCATTTCCAGAACCATCTCCATTTTCCCTACCTCGACCAATATAACCAGGATTTGTAATTGTCCGCCCGTCAAAATTTTGTACATCAAAATTAATTGGAGCGCTGATGGGAAAAGTTCGTAATTGATATCCAGGCAACCTCGGTAAAAAAGCAAAAATTGCCATACCCAAACCAAGAATTACTAACAATAATGTTGTTAGTCTTTTAGGGGAAATAGCATTTAATAAAGATATTTTTTGTCGCTGCTTTTGCTTAGTAAACTCTGATTTATTAGCCGAAAATTTTGACTGCAAACCCAACCTAGAACGATAATCTAAAATTAGGCAAGGAATAGCAAGTACAATAAACAGTAATAATACAGGTCCGTAAGTTAAAGTTTGACTAATAGTACCTGCAACCCCCAATAAAATTAATCCTATCACCATCGAATAACCCAAGTCTTTCCGCCTGGGTAGATCGAAACTATGCAAAACTTGAAGTTGAATCAATAATTCGGCCAATACCAGTCGAGTATCATTTAACTCACCAACCAACCTGCTCAAAAAAGCAGCTAAAGCTAATAACATTCCTATTGCCAAACAAAATTTAGCTGGTACATTCCTTTTGTAGCGATTGTACCAACTCCAAATTGCTCCTATAATACTTAGTGGTGCTGCCCAAAAAGTTAAAGGCAGTTCATCTGTTGCCACCCCGGCAGCCACATCAACCGCTATAATACCTACTATTACCAATGCCTGTACCATGACTCGTAATAGAATAGAATCTTCAGGAACAGGTTTAGGCGCTGCTTCTATTTGTCTCCACAGAGGTCCTAATATAGGTAGATTTCGCACTTCCCACGCAGAAGAAGAATTAGGCATAATTTTATGATTGTGGTAGATGCTGAAGGAATGTTGATTTTTGCAGTAAGTCCTGCTTAATATTTTTTCAGCATAGGCACAGTATTTAGAATTCAGAGTTAAGAATTCACTTGAAGACAAACAGCAAATTTTAAAGGTTCGTCCCAGTTAAACAATTTAATAATTAGCTCGTATTTTTGATCTGGTTGTGGGTCAAATAATTCTACCCATAGAGTACCTGGATCTGAACGTTGAGAGGTTGCTTGAACTTCTCTTCCTTGAATTTTGAGGCTTGCTGCTGCTGGAAGTTGACCCTTAATTCTCAAACAAGCAGAAGCTCTATCTTCAGGAATAGAGTATTCAGCTTCAATATTAATCCAACCCAAAGTACTTTCCCATTGTCTTCTTACCACTGACTGGTTTAAATGACAGGTTAAAGTTAAAGATGATAAAATTTCTTTGGCAGCCAGTAAAGATAACAACATTTGTTGTCTTGGGGTTGCAGTGTCATAATTAGTGACTTGAGGAGAAATCAACTCCCCATCACGAGATTGACCTACTAATACTAAGCCTGCTAGATTATTGAGGGATTGAGATTGGCCGGGGAATAAATTCTCTACAGCTTTAACCAATCTAATACCAGGTAGTAAATCGGATTTTACTATCTCTTGGCAAGACTTCAGCAGTTGATAAGTTACACTATCTGTTAGGGGTATAGATAGGTTTCTCCACCTGATATTTTTCATCTGTGATGCCCACAGACTAATAGAGGAAACCCAATCTTGAGCTTCAACGTCTGGATACTCAGTATCGTATCCCGGTTCTTCCCAAGGAAATATTGGCGGTTTAGCTTCAATCTCAGCTTTCAGGCGTTTTTGTAACAATGACTCGAAACGATTATACACAGTTGGTACTTCTCCTAGTGTAATTGGTGGACTTTCGTTATAGTAGGGACAGTCAATTTCTTCTGAATCAAGTGGATCTAGTTCTTCCCACTCTTCTTCCCCCTTGATTTCTGCTGACCTATCCTCAATAGGTTTTTGACTTTCCCCTACTGCTAATATTTCTTTAGAACTTGGCTTTGATAATAGCCAATCAAAGAAATTTTTCTCGAAAGTTTCCACCTGTTTATTCGTTTCGTTATTCATCACTTGATGCCCCTGCTCCGGAACTTGAACGATTTCGTAATTCCCAGGCAAGTTCTAGTAATTTATACCACTTTTTCTTAACCTGGTTGACTTTACGACCTAAACTTTTTGCTATCGCTTCATCAGAAAGACCTTGTTGTTTTAACTTTAGCAAATTCTTTTGTTCTGGATCAATTTGCTGATGCAAAGTTTCCCACTCTGTGGGAGTTAAGCCTAAATTTTGCTCTAAGTCTGCTTCTAACCATTGATGAACGAGTTCCCACCGATGTCCCATGGCAAATTTAAGCAAGTGGTACTTAAAGCGCTGCTGTAAATAATCTCTTTCTCGTGGGGTCAGACCCAGGATAGATTCTATTTCTCCAGTGGATAAATCTTGTAAACGCAAAGCAAAATAGTCTGCACAGTCTTGCTGTTGACGTTCCTCTAGATAGGCCATTAGTTCTTCAATCACAACCTGACGTAGAGAACCAATATCATTACCTGGGTCTTGTGCCACCATTGCTTCTCGCACTTGCTGGATAGATCCATCATTCCAGGTTTTGTCTGAGTCAGTAGCTGTTCCCTCTGCTGCTTGGTCAATATCTACAGATGTTTCTTTTGGTTGTTGTTGGGAAAATGTTTGTGCCCTCAGAATAATCAATTGTTGACTCCGACCACCAGACAAAGGTATACGTCTTTTGCCATAACGTTCTGTAAAGGCCATATACTCTGCCAGTTCTAACAAAGTACGGGGAGTATAAGTTGCTGGAAGTTCAGCTTCTCGCCGAAAAGCATTTAAGGTCTCCACATAAAATTGTTGTAAAAAATCTTCTATTAGATTTAATCTGGCCTGATAACTTGATTGTATTTGGGGAGGAGTGATATATCTATAAACAATAGCACTGAGGGTGCTATGTAATTCTACTCTTCCTTCTTGAGAACGAAGCTGGTAATAATGTATACATCGTCTCAGGCGATGTAGAGCTAAATTCTTAGCCCATTTACCCACTTCTCCCGAACCTTGAATTCTTTTACTTTCTGTACAAATCCTATCTACTTCTTGTCTAATACGTTCTGCTACTTCTAAGCAGTTTTGCCTTGAGGCACGAGTAGACTGCTGAAATTCATCTAGGAGTAGCTTTAAGATTTCTTCGCCAACTTGGCAGATTTCCCCCATCATTGTATTAATAATTAATTACTAATAAAGTTTATAAATCATCATAAATACACCCAATTTTTTTAGATAATTTCGGTAACAGCGAGTAGGGAACAGAAAATTCCCTAAATTATCGGTTTATGGCTACTTGTACACCGCTACCCTGAAAGGATAAAAAATATTTAATTATGAACTTAGAACAACAAATCCAAACACTTATTGAAAACGCACCCCAAGATGGTAATACACCACAAATTGTGGAGGCAATTATACCTGCTTTAAAACTGTTAGCTGAACAATTACAACATTTGCAATACTATATTTTACAAACTTACACGCAAAATTGGGTTTTGACTACTTTAGGTCATCAGAGTCAATCTGAACTAGAAAAACGAGTTATTTATGCTTTTCCGACACTAAATGATGCCTCATCATCTATTTCCGAAGAATCCTTTGCTGGTCTTCCTGCGGAAGAACGTATTGTAGCAACGCCTATGCCAGTTATTCATATACTTTTTCAAATGATAGCAATTCAGCCTTTAGATAGTCTTGTATTCTTTGAAAAACCAGGAGATTTAACAACAGCTACGGAGGTCAAGAGAGAGGATGTCCAAAAACTGATAACTATATATCTCAGACAGTATCAGGCATCCTCTAATTCCAACTCTAGCAAATTTCCTTCAGATATTGCTTAATAATGGATAATTGATAATGGATAATTGATAATGAAAGAGTTTTTTAAACCTCTAGTTTTCTATCTAACTTTCTTTGATAACTCATAATTAATAGTTAGAGGTAGTTTACATTGTTCATTGTTCATTATCCATTGTTCATTATCCATTGTTCATTATTAATTATTCATTAGTCTAATACAGTCTACTTAAAACATAGTCAGTAAGATTAATCAAAGCTTGACGAGAATCACAATCTGGTAAAGATTGTAAATGTTCAACAGCCATCTTCGCGTGTTTAGCAGCCAACTCTTGAGACCTTTCAATTCCGTTACTATCTTTAATCAATTGGATGGCCTCTTCTAAATCACCATCTTGGGCTAATTCTCTTTCAAGTAGTTTTTCTAAGCCCGGCTTTTCTTCAAAAGCATACAATGTAGGTGCTGTCAAGTGGCCGCTTTTCAGGTCTGAACAAGCAGGTTTTCCTAGAGATTCTGTAGCGCTAGTAAAGTCTAGTATGTCGTCTACTATCTGGAATGCTAAACCTAGATATTTACCATAGTAGTACATATCCTGGGCTAGTTCTGGCGAGACACCACTAATAATAGCTGCAGCTTTAGAACTATTAGCAATTAGAGAAGCTGTCTTGTAATAGCTCTTTTCTAAATAAGCTTCTATAGATAAATCAGTGTCAAATCTATGTAGTCCTTGCTGAATTTCTCCTTCGGCAAGATCCATAATTACTTCTGAAAGTAGTTTGACAACTGCTAGATTATCTAGATTGGCCAAGTACCAAGATGATTGAGCAAATAGAAAATCTCCAGCTAGTACGGCCACACGATTAGTAAATAAACTGTGAACCGTAGGGACGCCTCGACGAATTTCTGATTCGTCTACTATATCATCGTGAACTAAGCTAGCAGTGTGGATCATTTCTGTGATTTCTGCTAAACGACGATGTTTAGGAGTAATTTCCTGGTTTGGCATGGTGGTCCGTGAAATTAATAGGACAACGGCTGGTCTGACCCGTTTTCCTTTGACACGGAATAGGTGTTCCGCAGCCGCGTATAGTATGGGGTGACGGGCACCTACCAATTGTTTTAAGTTATCTGTTAGCAGTTGTAGGTCTGCTTCTACTGGAGAGAATAGGAGAGTGGAAGTAGTCATTTCAGTTATCAGTTATCAGTTATCAGTTATCAGTTCCGACCGCTGAAGTCAGAGGTTTGAAATACTGAAGTTTATTTTTTTATCCTCCCACCCTTAAAAGGGGAGGGTTGAGACCTTATTTTTTGGTCATGAATTAGCCACTAAAGCTATAAGTTAACAAAATTTTACAAATTATATTCTTATTCTAAGCTAACCATTCTTGATATAGGAAAGTTATACCGTTTCACGGAAGTCAAAAGTCGTAGGGGCGTTTTGCTACGCGACATATAAAACGTTTGCGGAGCATTCCGATAGGAAAGTTGTGCGTAGCTAATGGCCATTCGCCCGTACAAAAGTCATGCATTAAGATTTTATAGAAGCCATTTGGTATCTATTTGTGTACTTAAAATGGAGTGTGGGGAGTGTGCGGAGTGTGGGGAATGTGGGGAGATGGGGTGTATTAGACCTCTCCTTTCATCCCAAATCCAATCAATATATTACCCATAAATTATCAATTACTTCTCGACTTGGACCTATTTTCTGGAGATACTGTTAGGGCTTCTATAGAAGCCCTAACAGTATCCTTGCCTTTGTCTGAAAAGCGAGGGAGCTTAGTCGTCTGTGGTAGAGAAGCAATAAGGGAAAAAGATTAAAAAATACTCCAACTCTCCCCATCTCCCCATCTCCTCATCACCCCATCACCCCATCACCCCCTCTATTTTTAAATAGATCCCTTAAGGGGTTCTATAGACTCGAAACTTTGATGCCACACTAATTTCAGGAAATTATTTCACATAGATACTTTGAAACTATTTGTGAGGTATTTAAAGTGAATTGGTATGAGAAATCTTGATGACAATACAAAATTTATTTTTTAAAAAATAGGCGAAATTATAAATTGATGCCAGTAGCAGTAGTAGATTATATAGCGCTACGCGCAAGTCAAAATTCAAAATTCATGCATTAATCCCTGACCAAAAAATAAGGTCTCAAGCTACAACTTAACAAAACTTTACAAATTATATTCTGATTCTCAACTAACCATCCTTGATATAGAAAAGTTAGAAATCTTGATGGCTAAACAAAATTTTTTTTTCAAAAAATAAACAAAAATATAACTTGATGTCAGTATTATTAGTAAATTGTATCTAATTGTTAAGCAACCTGCAAAATACTCTATACAAATAGGATTAACTGTGTTAGATTAATATTATTGACTCCAATGACTCTAATAGTTGTAATAATTCAAGATAGAAAAGAGATACTGATTCAATCTTGAATTAGAAGAGTAAATAGATTATTAAGTCCTCAATAGTGAAAACTTAGCAATTATTAGGACAAACATTTAATAATCTCTGAAATGGAATACATACAATTTAGTCATCATGCTTATTTTGTCTGTCAAAATTTGCTGTTTAATTGTATGATTATCAGAAGATAAGTCAAAAACTGCATAATATGGGCGAGATATATTTGCAGATAACTGAATTGCAGAAGTAAAGTTAACTTACCTTCCCAACCCCTGGATCTGATTAGGTGAAAAACTTACTCCCAGGCTAATATATTTAGATTAACATCTAATCAACACAAGGAAGATAGTTGCTATAAATCGCTATTAAATTAATAGCATTTAATCGTAAATTCATCCATTCCTCTACTTAATTTTGCAGGTGTTTTTTCCAGCAAAAAGGTAATATTTATTACCGTCAAATATTGCTATCCAGGGTGATGATTATTTCAATGCTTCCCCTTTGATAATAATCTTTGTTAGAAGCAGTAGTAGGTAATAGCTGAAGAACTTGATTCTAGAGACTACCCAAGTAGAGGGTAACTCCACAAAAGTTCAAATACATAAACTTGTAGAAATCAAAATATCTACTGGTTTAAATTGGTATTTAATACCACACAATGTAAGCATAAGAGTTAAAGAATTTATCGACAAATTTATTTGACTCTAATAAATCAAGTAGAGATAACTTTTGTACTTGTACTTAGGATTAATTTAATTAATATCTAACAGAAGTTATATTAGTTACTTTTTTAGTTCCTGAAAACGCTCCTCACAATTTGGTAAAACTATGAACTACAATCATATTCCTGTAATAATTCCCATTCTAGCAACTGGTTATGTACTTACCGTGTATTTGCTCTTAGCATTGGCTCAACGGGCTGCCAAAATGACAAGAAATAAAACTCTGTAACAAGGTATTGCTGATTCCCGCACTAATTTACATTATATACAGCAGATATTTTATAGATATATATTAATCAATTATCAACTTATCTGCTCTAACATTATATAGCTAAATTAAACAATTAAGGGAAAGTAATTAATAATTATCCACAGTTTTTTTGATGAGAGATTTACAGTTTAATTGATTACTAAACAATTAATAATTTAATTAAGCTCTAAAGTCTCTCCTTTTAAGGGAAAAAATCCCGTCCCCAAAAATTCCTTTTAGTTAATCCTCTTCTTTTCAAGAAGAGGTGATTTTTAATGGATGAAAATCATTGCTAGAAGAGCAAATTTCAGTAAATTTGGAAATTTAGTAGATATATAGTCTAGATAGAAAGAGGTTTGTCTAAAATAGCTGGCAAAGAAATTTCTTCTACAACTGGTCTATAACCCAACCACTGTAATGATAGATCGGCAAATTTTTGAGGAGAAGCACTAACTACAAATTTTGTTGGCTTTGGTGTCTTATAGTTTTGCAAATTCATAATTTCCAATTCTCTAGCAGCTACTTCAACTAGATAAACTGCAGGGTCTACAAAATTCACAGACTTAGGTAATAATAACCGCAATATTGGTTCTAAATAAGGATAGTGGGTGCAACCATAAACTAATGTATCAATTTGTTGCTGTATTAAAGGCATTAAATATTCTTCTGCTATCTGATATGTGTAGGGGTCATGTAGTTGATTTTGTTCTATTAATGGTACGAAATAGGGACAACCAACTTGCCAAACTTGAACAGAAGCATTTGCTTCTAAAATAGCATAACGATAAGCATTACTTGCAGCAGTTGCAGGGGTAGCAATGACGCCTATTCTTTTTCCTTGTTCGACTGCAGCATTAGCTCCAGGTACAATCAATCCTAGAATAGGAATATCAAATTTCGATTTGACTTTTTCTAGAGCTAAGGCTGAACTGGTATTGCAAGCCATCAATACCATTTTAACTCCACTTTTGACTAGCCACCCGATAATTTCATCTACAAATTCTAAAATTTCCTCGGTAGTTCTTGTTCCATAAGGTAATCTTGCTGTATCGCCAAAGTAAAGAATAGATTCGTTGGGTAACTGTCTATATAACTCTCTTAAAACAGTTAAACCACCTATCCCACTGTCAAAAATTCCTATTCTTTTTTGTCTAGTTTCAGTAGTCATTCTTATAAGTGTTCAAATAAACAAACTATCATTCAATTCCTCAGTTAATAATATGTTTTGTAGTAAATTTTATGAATTAAGTTTAGACGATATTTTTCGATAGGGAAAAATTCTATGATTATTGATGAACTGAAGCCGATCAAATAGGAGGGTTAATTAATTGATAATGGATAATGGATAATGAATAATGGATAATTACCTTTGGTTAAAACCATCAGATTGAATTGTCGGAAATCTCCTAGCACTTTTTTAATCCTTAAAATAAGAGGCAATAAAGCCGAATTTATTAATTATCAATTATCCATTGGTAAGTAACAGGTTGCAAAATTAATTACACATCCTGCCAATTTTCTCTTGCCTTTTACTTCTGAATATGAATGGCTTCATCAATTAGGAAATTTATTTTGCACTACTACTTATTAATTAGGGCTTGCTGATGAAATTTAAAAGCATTGACAGATAAATATTTTAGCTTTTAATGGTCTTTAAAAAGTGTAAGCTTTTAGGTCTAAAAGGTTCAAAAAGTTAGGATTAAAGGATCACTAGGAAAGAAAAATTAACGGACCATTCTTCAGACTACTTCCTTTATAACTCTCATTCCTCTTGACTCCTGACTCCTGACTCCTACCCTTATCACTCATACTTATTCAGCAAACCCTAATTATTGAAGGTATAGTTGCTGAGTAAGATAAATTAACACTATATATAGCAATTTGAAAAGATTGTAGCCTGACAAATAACTTTACTGTTCACAGAATCAAATCTAATTGCTATATACAGCGTTTTATCTTTTTATTTAATTAATATCAGAGACTGATACTAGCCTACAAACTCTAATCTAGCTGGTTTTTCTTTTGGTGCTTCTGTACCTTTGAGGTAGGCTAATACTGTATCTGCATCAGATACCTCAAATGGGTCATCACCATAGTTGTCACTAAAACCTGCTTCAACAAACATCTTTTCAATTTTGCAGTCATTAACAACCATTGCATAGCGCCAAGAACGCATACCAAAACCAATATTGGACTTTTCTACTAACATTCCCATTTTACGAGAGAACTCTCCATTACCATCTGGTAGTAGGAATACATTTTTAGCACCTTGCTGTTTACCCCATTGGAACATTACAAAAGCATCGTTTACTGATAGACAAATAATTTCATCTATTCCTTGTCCTTTAAATTCATCGTATAGTTCTTCATATCGGGGTAGGTGAGTAGATGAGCAGGTTGGTGTAAAAGCACCAGGTAGGGCAAATAATACTACACGCTTGCCACCAAAAATTTCTTGGGTAGTTTTGTCTTGCCACTTAAAAGGGTTTGGCCCGGGAACAGACTCATCACGGACACGGGTTTTGAATACTACGTCAGGAACTTGCTCAATAGCCATAACTTACCTCTGGATGATTTAGTAGATTAGCAATTCAGTTTGTATCAGCTTTTACTGATGTAAATCAGAATAATTCTGATTTAAGAATATGTCAATGCTGTTAAAGAAAAAATTTTATTTTTGAGGTTTTCTGGTGAAAGTGTTATAAAATAAGGTATTATAGATAATTTTTGGCGTGTTAAATTAAGTCACGATAACTATACTAGGAATGGACAACAGATATCTTTTGACAATCCCCGTACCCCCCCAAGGATATTCTTCATTCATATACTTGCCATTACCTAGCAGGATTTCTTGAACTAAGCTAGAGGGCTAATACCATTTCTCAAAAATTTTGCTATATATGATTGGGTGGCGGAGGGACGTTGCATAAGGGCGTCCGTGCGGGAGTGTGGGAGGTGGGGGGAGAGGAAAAGTAGCGATAATCTATACTAACTAACTAATAATTGTTAAAAACAGACTTTAAATTTTGGTAAATACTGGACTGTTGAAGTATAGCTAAAGTATAGCATTAATGCATGGTAATTGGTATAATCTCCTGAAGCTTAGGTTCATGTTTACTTTATATGTTTAATGTCTATCTTTTCCTCTATGAGCTTAATACCTCACCGTCTACAGGGTGTATAGAATTGCTTGGGGTTTGTAGACGCTAAGTGGCTTGCCGAAGGCTATACCTATTAACTTTTCCCTTCTTCCTTCTTCCTTCTTCAGATAATTTATCTTAACTTATTTGAGACATACTATCTCTAGCAGGTTGAGTTATTTCTCACTTTAAATAATCACTTACTCAAAAGCATTGGAGAGTTTGAAATCTCATTTCACTTCAGAAGTTTGAGTCAGTTCAATAGTAAGGAAAGAAAAATTTTTTTGTTATGTCATAAGAAAATAAATAACTAAATATATTGAATATCTCAAGCACGTTATTTTTGATAGTTTTATTGATATTTAGGACTTACGCATAAATCATATATATAGCGTTCAAAACTATAACGTTATAGTTTTGAAACTCTATATACAGTAACTTTGCGTAAGTCCAGATATTAATAGCTAATTTATTAAGGTAATATCCACAAAGTCTGATATTGTCATGGCGAAGCGGTGATGAAACAAATTAATTTCTTGGAGAAGATATTTTCTCAGTCTCAGTTCATTAATTGATAATTGATAATTACCTCTGGTTAAAAGCGTACGGGAATTGAAGATAAGGAAATTCAAGAGCACTTTTTTTCCCTTAAAAGGGGAGGCTTTAAACCAGAATTATTTAATTATTAATTATTAATTATTAATAATTAATAATTCGGTAAAGACTTCCATCAAGGTAGTAATCTCGCATTTTTTATGATAAATGCTAATCATCGGGTAGAGTCAAATAATTCCTTTGGCAGGCTATATTTTGTTTATTTTACCAGAAGTTACTAACTTGATATCCTAGATTATTCAGCATAACTCTCAACAATGGTAGACTTAAACCAATCACATTAGTATGACAACCTTCTATCTTTTCAATAAATAAACCACCTTTGCCTTCTATAGCAAAACAACCAGCACATTTTAAAGGTTCTCCAGTCGCAACATAAGCTTCTATTTCTTGGTCATTAACAGGAGCAAAATGAACTTTCGTCATTCTACAAAGTACGATAGTTTTATTTTTAGCTAAATCAATTAAAGCATGACCTGTGTATAATTCACCAACTTGACCACGCATTTTTTGCCAACGAGCGATCGCTTCTTGAGCATTAGCAGGTTTACCATAAATTTCCTCTTCAATAACTAATACTGAATCACATCCTAAAATTAAATTTGATTGTGTTTTAGAGAAGTTTTCTTTGATTAGAGATTTAGCTATTGTTTCTGCTTTAGCTTGGGCTAATGTTTCTACTAATTTTCTAGGTTCTATTAATCTAACTGTAGATTCATCAAAGTTACTAGGCATAACTCTGGGGTTAATACCAACAGTTTCTAACAAGCGAAGTCTGGCTGATGAAGATGAGGCTAATATGAAGGTCGGAATTTCCATATTTTTAAGCAAATAAGCATAAAATATTCAAGAAAAATTTGATGATTTGTCACGATTATATAGCAGTCCTATTTTACTTGTGTATAAAAAGCTTACTGCTTTTAGGTATGGAGGGAATAGGGAACAGGGAACAGGCGGTAATGTCAAGTTTTTTATCTACTTTTTGATTACCCGCGACCTATTTAGGATTGCTATAGCTTATATTTATTATGAATTTATAATTTTGAATGCAGAATTCAGAATTAATTTTTCAACTCTAAATTTTTTAATTCTGGAATTTCTAAATTGATCGTTTTATGAATTCACAATTAAGGATTGAAAATTTCAGCTATTCATTAATTGATTAATTTAATAATTCTGCATTATAAATTCAAAAAAGATTTATGAATTGATTAATTTAATAATTCTGCATTATAAATTCATAAAAAGCTAATATACAAAGAAAGAGTTAATAACTTCCTGAAACTTATCCTGAACTTTTTGCCAGCGTGCTTCAGTGGCAGAAATATTGATTGTAAAAAGTTTACCTCGACTAATTGCCACACTTGCTAAGTTATGACGTTCTCTTCCATCAGCAAGTTTAACAGCATACTCCAATTGATAATATGTTTTAGCCTTATACTCTCGTGCTTCTGCATTGACTAATTCTGCTTCTCGACCTGAGTCTTTTGGTGCAATGGCATTTTTACTAAGTTTATATCCTACTTCAGTAGGAGTACCCAAGTCAGTTAAAGTCTTTTCTTCAACCACCGGACTAATAACGACGCTAACATTCTCGGTAGCCTCAACTAAGTCATGGAATACTACATCTGGGCCATCAGAAACTTTGACTTGGAGCCAACCATTAGGATAAAGGAACTCATAACCATCGGTCGTATCCACAAAGCTTTGCAGTCCACCGCCCACAGAAACACAACCTGTTAATGTGAGAGCGATCGCTACTAAACATAAGGCCACAATTTTTTTTAACATTTTTTCTAATCTAGACTCTACATAACTGGAGTGGGGTTGAGTTCAAGTTAAATCTGACTCCTGTTGCTCCAGTAAATTTATTGTCTCATTAAATCTTGATTAATTTAACTACTTCCTCAATTTAATTAATTTCAACAATGTATTTTTGGGTGCATCTCAATTTTCAATAAAGCCAAAAATTTATCACTTTCAGGGAACAGGGAACAGGGAACAGGGAACAGGGCATAGGGAATAGGAAAAAAGTATTTTGGCAAATATGAGATGCACCCGTATTTTTGTCAACAAAGAACTAAAATTATTCCTACTTAAGGTTTGATGCTGTACTGATATGGTTGTTTTTAATAGGATACAAAATTCTATTTTTAATCCTACACTTTTAGATATAAAATCATTTTTTTTGCAACAATAAAATCCCCCTTATTTATAATAGAGATGTTTGAAATTTTGTCAGCATTGATTCGGTGAGCGATCGGCGTTCCCAGCATTAGCTAATACCGATTCCAGAAAATATTGATAGAGTTGCTTTGTTTTTAGGAGGAATAAGTTATGAGTTCATTAATGGATAATTAGGGTTTGCTGAAAAAGTCTTTTTTAAGGAGTAGGGGAGTAGTAGGGACGTTGCATGCAACGTCCGTAAGGGAGTAATTTTTTTGCTCAACTATGTCCCCAAAATCTTAACTTTTTGAGTATAAAGAGCTAAAAATTAGGTACTTTTTCCAGACTTAAAAAGGCACTTACCTTTATCTGTCAATGCTTTTATATTTAATCAGCAAGCCCTAATTACCTCTTTAACAATTGATAATGAAAATTATTAGGAGAGGCAATAAAGCTGAATTAATTAATTATCAATTATCAATTATCAATTCTCCATTAGTAAGGATTTATAATATAGCAATCCGAAATTGGTCGTAACAAGTTTTATAATAGTTTAAAATAGCTTAAAAGCTTAAAATTTATATACGTCGCTAATCCCACGGCTCCCCTACCTGAATCCTGACTCCTAACGACTGCCAAAATCCTAGAACCGATTATAGGATTGCTATATCTATCTTTCTGAGATTAAAACTGTTTTTATGACTAAAAATATTCTGATAAATAGAATGTTTTTTTGTGTCAGCGAAATAATTTAATTTCACCCCTAAATTATCAGCAAATTTACTAAAAATTTTGTCATTATTTTACTGTGAGTATCTATGCCTAAATTTAGTATAATATATAGCAATCCTAAATTGGTTCTGGCAAAATTTCATACTGAAAAAGTTTTGGGAAATCAAATATTTGACCATCTGCAAAAAACTTAAATCGCCACTTAACTACTTTAAAATAACTGCAAAGATGATCAAATTGTCTGATCAAATTTTTAGTTTGCAACCAAATATATTAAACAGGGTTTTGTTCAGGAGTATTTTGGGCAAATTTTGTACAGTACAATTTATCAACCATTCTTCTTCAGGTAAATCTTGATTAATTAATATCAGATATTCTCTAAATTTTTGAGGGTTATGATAAGTTGCACCGTCCCAAAATATTGCTAATCTTTTTCCTGACCTTTGCTGTTGCAAATATTGAATAAATTCAATAGTATTTTCCGTATTTCCACATCTATATTCTTGAACAATAAATTCTTTGGTCTGATCATCTAATCCTCCATAATAAGTCTGTATTTCCTTGGGATTTTTGATAGGAATTTCTATTCTTTTATATCTGTTACCGAATAATTAATAATTAAGAGTTGATAGTCAATAATTAATAATTAAGAGTTGATAGTCAATAATTAATTATTCATTCAACAATTAAGGTTTAAAGCCTCCCCCGATATGGGATAAATCAAAAAAAATCCTTTTAGTCAATCCCCTTCTTGAAAGAAGGGGTAATTATTAATTATTAATTGTTCATTGTTAATTGCTGAAAATCAATTTAGGATTGCTATAATATCTAATTTAACATCTTTCAACTATTAAAAAATTATCTTTGAAGAAGGAATCAGATTTGAAAAATTGAGCGAAAATTAAAACTTACTGTCAAAATAAATTAACTAATATTACTCTTAGTTACTTGGCGGTTTTTTACCGAATGAAAAGATAAATGCGACCCATTCCGCACGAAAAGCTGACCCCTAATACCTGAATGCCTACTTGTATTTGGTAATTTCTGAAAATTCAGTCTTTTAATTGTTCAACAGTTGTTAATATGTAATTTTGAAATAATTTTGAAATAATTTGAATGATTAACTACCTGAAAGGGAAAGTGGCTGATGTCCACAAAGGGAGTGGTCTGCGTGTGACTCTAATTTTAGAGGTTAATCAAATAGGTTATGAGCTACAAATTCTGCCTAGGTTGACTCAAAGTCTACAACCAGGGGAAGACGTCCAAGTTTTTACCCACCAACAAATACGAGAAGACCAAATAGTATTGTATGGTTTTGGTACTTCTGCAGAAAGAGACTTATTTCGTCAGTTGGTAAGTGTCAGTGGTATTGGGGCACAATTAGCGATCGCTCTTTTAGATACTTTAGAATTACCTGACTTAGTTCAAGCTATTGTGGGGGGAAATACTCGTGTATTAGCTAAGACCCCAGGGGTAGGAGCAAAAACGGCAGAACGTATTGCTTTAGAATTGAAAAATAAATTGGCCGAGTGGCGACAAGATGCAGGTTTGACTACATCAGTGCCAGTGGGAGTTATGCCTGCTATTCAAGAAGAGGTAGAAATGACTTTGTTAGCTTTGGGATATACAGGTCAAGAGGTTATACAGGCATTGCAAGCTGTTAGTAAAGATGCTAATATGTCCAAAAATACTAATGCAGAAGATTGGATTAGGGAAGCTATTAGTTGGTTGAGTCGCTCTACTCAACTTTGAAGGATTTGTATAGGTATTTATCAGAATAAATATTTATGGTATGATAAGTGATTGTGGTAATTTTTGGCAAGATTAGTAGAAATTAAATATATGGTTCTTAAACAACAGCGCAAACAAGAAATTATGAGTGAGTACCAAACTCATGAAACGGACACAGGTTCAGCAGATGTTCAAGTCGCTATGCTGACTGAAAGAATTAGTAAATTAAGCGCTCATTTAAAAAATAATAAGCAAGATTATTCATCCCAAAGAGGTCTCTTAAAGATGATTGGTAGACGTAAGCGCTTATTGTCATACATCCAAAAACAAAGCCAAGAACGTTATAAAACATTGATTGGTCGCCTTGGTATTAGAGGTTAAAAACTCACCCAAAAATAAGGTTTCAAACCTCCCCTTTTTAAGGGGCTGAAAAAAATTAAATTCAGTATTTCAATCCTGATACAACAGTTGCGAGGAATTGATAACTGATAAATGATACCTGAAATGACTTAATAAAACATTGATTGGTCGCCTTGGTATTAGAGGTTAAAAACTGACCCAAAAATAAGGTCTCAAACCTCCCCTTAAAAAGGGGCTGAAAAAATTAAATTCAGTATTTCAATCCTGATGCAACAGTTGCGAGGAAATGATAACTGATAACTGTTAACGCAGTTCCTCCGATAGGAGGCTAACTGATACCTGAAATGACTTATGTCTCCAGAATCATCACGCCAACCTTTACCTTTTGAACCTGCTAAAAGTCGGAAAAAGCAAGGTAAAAAATCATCTTCTTCTCCTAAAATAAAGGCGACAGAGGAATCAAATTATCCTAATGTAAATCAGTCGAAAAATATTAGTAATCAGAAAGGCAAAACAGTTAAAGGAGAAAATTCTATTCCTGAAGTAGTTAGTAGGCGGATGATAAGCCGTATGGTTTTATTATCTGGTACACCTCTACTATTTTCTTTATTAACTTTTGTTTTTAGCTACTTTATCATTACAAATGATATTTTTATACTACCAAACCAAGCAGTTTTGCTAGTTAGTATGGGCTTTTTTGGTTTAAGTGTTATTGGTTTGAGTTATGGTCTTTTTTCTGCTTCTTGGGATGAAGATAAAAAGGGTAGCGTATTAGGTTGGCAAGAAGTAAAAATTAACTTTCAAAGGATGAAAGAAGCTTGGAAAGAAGCTAAATCAAAAAGCTGATTTCGTCAGCATTTTCTATAGAATGCTGCCAATTCATGTCCCGCAGCTTTTCCTAGGGAAAATTGAAAATGAAGTTGTGGGCTAGCCAAATAGCTTTAGCGGTCAGCTAATCCTGCACAATGAATGAATGGTATGCAAATACCTTTTTAGTAAATTTAACTAAGATTAGTTTAACTTCTACTACTGCCGTGTCAAGCCTTAAATGTTACTTGATAAAAATGGTAGGATGCTGATTTTTCAAAGCTTTTACTTAAAAATCTAATACACCATTTTAAACTTAACGCGCCACTACATTTGTCATCAGAATACAAGAGAACTGAAGCACAAACAAGGATAAGTTTTAGTTTTCAACCTATATAATTCTGTGGCGGAAAATTTAGATTTGGCTCGATAGACTCCTAAAGTTAAGTAATAGGATTTTACCAATGGATAATTAATAATTGATAATTAATCAATCCCAATTAAAGCCTCTTCTAATAACTGATAATTGAGAATGAAAGAGTTTTTTAAATCTCTAATTTTCTCTCCCTATTTCTATCTAACTCGTTCACATACTCTAATTATCTATTATCCATTATTCACTATCCATTAGAGAGTGTTTGTAAACTAAAGATTAAGACTGCCAGAGTGCTTAATTTTCGGTGGGTGGGGTGCGGAAAGTTAAATTTTGGCTACAATTCATAGTTAGTTATTGTCGCCTCACCCTCCCCACCCTAAGCCAAGATTTAATATTCCTTTTACAAACAGTCTCTTAATCAATTGCCAAATAGGTTATTATTCACTATCCATTATCAATTAATGAAATTAACTTTTAATGGCTGAAAATTACCAACATGCGAATTCGTCCTTTAAAGATAATAAACCTAATAGCTAATAGCTAACCTCTGAATGCTTACTTAGAGAGATGAACAAAATCTCCTCTCTAGGTTGTACTTATCCTCCTAAACTTTATTTTGTAGTTTCTTTAGAGAAGCAAAGTATCATATCTACAGATAAAACAGAACTTTGTATTAGATTTATTAAGAAATTACAAGAACTTTACTGTTTCAACTTATCGTAAAGATAATCTTAATTGAACCTAGACCTATTCAACCGTAAAAGTAAAAATGATTATAGTAACTAAAATTGGTTCTCCAGAAACAGAGATAGATCGTCTTTGTAACGAACTTCAAACTAATTGGGGTCTAACTCCAGAAAAAATTGTTGGGCGCTATAAAGTTGTCATTGGTCTAGTAGGAGATACTGCAGACCTAGATCCATTACAACTACAGGAAATGAGTCCTTGGATCGAACAAGTAATGCGGGTCGAACGCCCCTACAAACGAGCAAGTCTGGAGTTTCGTCACGGAGAAGCTAGTACAGTAGAGGTATCTACTCCAGATGGACCTGTACTTTTTGGCCTCGATCATCCTCTAGTTGTAGTTGCTGGACCTTGTTCCGTGGAAAATGAGGAGATGATTATAGAAACAGCCCAACGGGTGAAAGCTGCTGGTGCTAGGTTTCTGCGTGGAGGTGCTTATAAACCTCGTACTTCTCCTTATTCTTTTCAGGGACATGGTGAGAGTGCTTTAAATTTGTTGGCTGCGGCTAAAGAAAAAACTGGTCTGGGTATTATTACGGAGTTAATGGATGCTGCAGATTTGCCTATGTTGACTGAAGTGGCAGATGTGGTGCAAATTGGTGCTCGTAATATGCAAAATTTCTCACTATTAAAAAAGGTTGGCGCTCAAGATAAACCTGTACTATTGAAGCGGGGAATGGCTGCAACTATTGAAGATTGGTTAATGGCTGCAGAATATATCTTAGCTGCTGGAAATTCAAATGTAATTCTTTGTGAGCGGGGTATTAGAACATTTGACCGTCAGTATGCTCGTAATACTTTAGACTTGTCTGCAATACCAGTTCTGCGTTCCCTGACTCATTTACCAATTATGATTGACCCTAGTCATGGTACTGGTAGGGCTGAATATGTACCTGCAATGGCAATGGCATCTATTGCGGCTGGGGCAGATTCTCTGATGATTGAAGTCCATCCAAATCCGGCAAAAGCTCTATCAGATGGCCCCCAATCTCTAACACCTGATAAGTTCGATGGGTTAATGCAGGAAATGGCAGTTATTGGTAAAACTGTTAAGCGTTGGCCACAGGCAGAACCAGCTCTTGTATAGGTTTACTCAATGATTGGTTAATTCTCTATGCAATGAAAGCAAAGAATTAACCAATTTTTAGTTATAGCACTATGTCTTTTGGTTAGGACAATAAACTTTTAGTTGTAAGGGTATAAGGTCGATCAACAATTGTTGATTTACTAATAAACATTAACATAAATTTATATATATTGATATAGTTATACTGGTATAGTTGCATAGATTATGCTAAAGTTTGACAAACAGAGCAGTTTGTGGTGTAAAACCAGCCCACTATGTAACCGCTATCCTGATAAGTTACCGAAGCGCATGGTCAAGTAATTGAAACTTCTGCGAACGCTGATAACCAAGGTGACAGAAGGGACGTATCGCTGCGCGACATGTTTGCGGAGCATTCCGGAACGGAAAACGCATTTTTGCCTGTGCAACGTCCGTACAAAGTGTCTACAAGTTTTCTTGTAGATATTGGGGGATAACCTCTCACCAGGTTAATCTTGCTGTGCATTGTTAACAATTTTTAGCACTCATAGTATCGGAATAGAAGAATCTCCTAATGTATTTGGGTAGGGCTATACTTGAAATTTTATAGTAACAGGACTTACAAAGAGGTAATATATATAGATTGAAAAAACTATAACGTTATAGTTTTGAATACTATTATAGATTGTCTTTGCGTAAGTCCTAAGTAAGTAAAGCTAAGGTATTTGAGAACAAAAAGGTAGTGCGTCAAGGAAGTGTGGGGAGACTTCCCTTCCATTTAGAGGAATAATTGTAGGGTGTATCTTTATTGGGAAGTGTCTGCCACCTGTCCTAACTTTTTGGTTGCTCAACCTTTATATCCCAGAGCTTTTAGATTAGATTGGTCAGCCATACCCGACTTATCCCACACTTTGCTCATGCACAACCAACAAAAATTTACCAATGTTAATATAGAAGCCATTTGGTATCTTTACCGGGAAATAAATTTTTGAGGCACGAGTTGTCTGTAGATATAGGGTAGCTGCTCAAGAAATAGGAGCGGACTACTTATTCGGCAAATAATTTACCGAAAAATCAAGGTATGAAGCCTCTCCTTTCAAGGAGAAATAAAAAAAATTTTCCTTTTATTCAATCTTCTTCCTTATTAGGAAGAGGTAATTATCAATTATCAATTATCAATTATCAATTATCAATTATCAATTATC
>NZ_JBNHEQ010000210.1:0-80252 GCF_050016015.1 Dapis hubbardiae BLCC-M172 | reverse complement strand
CCCACTCAGATAATTTCTCTAAAATCCAAAAACTGTAACGTTATAGTTTCTTTCATTCTCCAGCCAAATTTTCCTCAGAGATTCCCCACTCAGATAATTCCTCTAAAATCCAAAAACTGTAACGTTATAGTTTAATTTTCATTTTATGAAGCTCTTAAAAAAATCGCGCCTAATAAGAATATAAGGTTGCATCCTCACCAAAATTCTGATATCATAAAATTTAGCTGGGGTTGCTCGCCCATACACATGATTTTTTATTCAACTAAATATACTATAGATTTTCAGCGATCGCGAGGAACAACAAATCTCATTCCCCCCTTAATTTCTAACTCATTCTTTTGATATCTAGGAATAACATGAATATTGCAGTGCATCATTTTTTGTCCTCCAGCACGATTAACATTTATCCCTACATTAAATCCGTCAGGTTGATACTTTTCCTGTAAAATTTTCTGTACCTGATTTACCATCAACCAACATTCTAATTGTTCCTCTATAGGCAACTCAAAATAATTGGCTAGATGACGCTTCGGAATAATTAATGTATGCCCTTTTGTCACTGGATAGCCATCAAGAATTGCATAAGCTCTTGCTGACTCTGTAATTAATTGTAGACTTTTCCGAGGGTTACAAAATAAACATTTGTTTTCCGAATTTTTTTGCTGATTATAATGAATATATTCATAAATTTCACACAATTCATCAACGTGAATAGATTTAAAAGGTAAATTCACTAAACATTGATAAGTTGGTTTCTTGTGTATGAAATGTTCTCGAAAACCCTCCCGCTTCAAACCTCTTCTCACAGCATAATAAGCTTTACCTCCAGAATTTAATAACTGAGAAACTTGCATCAAAACTTCTACTTGCGGTTGTTCAAACAAAACATTTAAGACATAAAAACAAAGGATAGTATCAAACTTTCCCTGGGGATATTGAGGAAAATAATAAGGATCGTAACCAGTAATATCAAAGCCTTTCTGTTGTAGTAATTTAACATCATTACCCCAACCACAGCCAAAATCAAGAATTTTACCTACTAGCAAATTTTTCTCTAGCATTAGTTGAGCTGGAAATGAGATAAATTTACGCTCTTTAGCAGTAAGGTGAGTATATTTGTTTGATTGTTGATTGGTAAACAAGGATACTTTTGCGATGGAGTAATGCAGAATACAATAATTATAAGATAATTTATATCAAGTTTGAATTATCAGTGATAAGTAAAATATTCGGTAATCCTATAGATGTAGTGATTTATTATTAAGGCAGGGAATAGGGAATAGGCAACAGCCAACAAAAATATAAATTAATTCGCTCCTTTTAAAGGAATAGTATTTGCTTGCCTACTAAATTTTTTTTGAGAATATCACTACTTGATATACCACTACCAAATATTCTTGTAGGGGCAATTCATGAATTACCCCTACTCTTATCTCTATTCCTTATTATCTATTAGACATTTCCAGAAAAGAGAGAGTAGGGAGTAGGGAGTAGGGGGAAAGAATTGATGAATAAGAGTGGGATAATTGATTTTACTTTTTATTATTGGAGATTTCTATTATTTATAGGTATTTAACTAAAGATAGTATAGTATTAGTTATTAGAATGAATTAGATTTTTGATAATTAGTCTATTGGCAATATAGCGTTTCCCAAGCTTATGAGGTACAGTTGTATTTTTGTCTTTTTGTTCCCTGTTCCCAGTTAAGTGTTCCCTGAAACCTAAAATTTTGTACCTCACGCTTTTGGGGAATTGCTATATTTAATTTATTAAGTGACCAGGGAGCAAAAATCTACTTGTTCACATAATTTAGCTTTTACAATTATTGAAATATTTATGCTTAAGACTGTCAAATATTCTCAACATAAATATTCCTAGAACTAATCTCAAATTCCAATAATTACTGATCAATAAAATATCAAGTCTTTCTCACCAAGGATAACAAGGATAAATAGACGGGATTTATTTGAATCTATCAAAGTCATTGGGGTGACAAGCACCCCGTGAGGTGAAATGTTTTTGGATAGTTGCTTCAATTCCCGTTCAAAGAACAACTTCTCTCATTCTCCTACTTTCTATTCCCTATTCTCTCGTTTTTATTAATTTCAAGGTTCAAGGTTAAACTAATGAATTATCGAGAAAGAAGCTGGTTTTATATGGTTTTCGACTTTAAAAGTTCAGTCATTCCTAATATTTGGACGAGAGTATTAGTAATTATGATATTTGCACTGGGAGTGACGATAGCTCATGGTAATAATTTGCCAATGAGTCAGCCAATTTTAGGTAGTATTATCCCTGGAATTGTCCTAGGTTTATTGTTAGTGTTTAGAACAAATACTGCTTATGACCGCTATTGGGAAGGTCGAAAATTAATCGGGTTAATTTCTAAAAATTGCTGCATTATGGCAAAAAACATAATGGTTTTTGTGCCAGAAAATAATAGTGAAGATTACAGCAAAAAAATCTATCATATTCAACTATTGATTGCTCTATTTATGGCGATTAAACTTCAACTTCGGCAGGAGAAAGTTAATGAAGAAATTAAAAGCTATATTTCTGAAATTCAGTATCTACAATTGTCTAGAACTAAGAATATTTCTCTACAAATCACTAAATGGTTAGCAACATATTTTGATGAACTTGCCAAAAATAATTCGATTAATCAATTAACCTTAATAAATTGGAATAAACAGATTGAAGAAATTTATATTTATTTTGGTGGTTGTGAACGAATTGCCTCTACTCCTATTCCTAAAGCTTATTCTATTCACTTGAAACATTTATTACTAATTTATTGCTTTGCTACTCCTTTTCAATTTGTCGCCGAATTAAGTTGGTGGACAATTCCCGTAGCAGGCACTATTAGTTTTGCTCTCTTAGGAGTTGAAGCCATAGGTTTAGAAATAGAAAATCCTTTCGGTTACGATTATAATGACTTGCCCTTAGATAATATTGCAACCAAAATGACAGAAGATATTCAGGAACTCATCAACTCTGGTTCTTTCAATAATTCCGAATTATGGCAGGGGTTGGTTAGTTTGCAGCAAATTACTTAGTAGAAAATAGGAAATAGGGAATAGAAAAAAGATGTAACTTTTGTCATACTATTTATTTGTTTATTTGTCATAATGATTTTAATTTAAGTGCAGTTTTAACCTTCAGAAGTAGAGTTAATTAGAGACCGTTTACAAACAAAAACTTAAGCCCTTGTAGGGTGGCTTAGGCGGGCTTATGACTGTAATTTTTCGTGGTTTAAGGTACGCCGTAATCCACCAAATAGCAATATTTTTCCCTTAATATTTACTTTATAAATGCTTTCTTAGGAACATACGATAAGAGACTGGAGAGTAAAATAATTATTAAGAGAGCACGCGAAGTGACTAAAATCTAAAAGCGGTAATGCTTCAAGGGATTGAAAGAAGGTAGATAGAGAAGTATTCAGTACATATATTTCTAGATTTAATAGCGACAATATTTGCCCTTGTATTTCTTCGGACCTCCATACCTATTCCCAGTTAAGTGTTCCCTATCTCCTTTTTATATTTCCTGATACATTCAATCTCTAAATATTTGATCAAAACAAATAAACTCCACTGCTAAACTTAGCTATATTTCATGCAGTACAGCTTTGATATAGCAATATGATTTAAGTTGTGAGATATTTGATACTTTTAGGGAAAACTTAACCAGGACTAGGGAACAGAGAAGAAGAAAAAAATGAATATATATGAATATAATAACTGCTATGTTGTATATTTTTAAGGAACACCTCAATTGTCACATCTGATTCCTGATTACTACATATAAATAAACGCTATTATCTATGGATAAAAGTTTTAGCCAAAATTTAGCTAAAATAATGTAGCTATTAGTACATAAATAAACGGCAACAAATAAACTTCAAATAAATTAGAAACTTGAGGATTTTAGGCTGTGCCTAGTGAGGTAAAATATAGTTAGTAGCTTCCCTGCTAAGAATTTTTGATTAGGTCTGGGAGCAAATCACAAAACTTATATTTAATCAGAGGTTAAGGCATGACTAGCATCGTCAAATCTTCTCTCAACAAAGAACAAACTACTACTTGGTTACGAGGACTCATGAGCGTTGCTTATGCAGATGGAGAACTTGATGCTACAGAAAAAGATTTATTTGACCACTTTAGCCATGAAGAGTTTGCTTCGACAATTGAAATCTCAGAACTACAACCTATTGCTCCAGATGATTTAGCCAAGGTCTTTGGGGAAAATCCTAATATAGCAGAAAACTTTATGAGAACTGCTGTGATGGTAGCCTTGGCAGATGGAATTTATTCTGTTACTGAAGATGATATACTCCATCAATATTGTGATGCTCTAGGACTAAAAGTTAAAGCCTTAGATGCACTTAGAAAGAATCTAGAAAAAGCTAAAGAACAAGCAGAAGAAGATAATTTAGAAAGTTGGCTGGAAGAAACGGAACATACTGGCACTTTTATTATTCCCCACGACCCCGAACATCATCAAACTGTACTTGCTCCGATAAAAGACTGGTTAGATGGGTGGGACATTCACGATCCGAAAGTAGCTCACATGGTATGTAAAATGATTCCTCCCCAATGTCCATTTGAGCGAGATGTTGTGATTTTTGGTAAGAAAGTAGCCCACATTCCAGCTATGTGTAAACTTAACCCACTATACGATCAATTAGTTGGTTTGCGCTTCCGTGCCTTATCTTATTTAGCAGACGAATGCCAGGAAGATGTGTCTAGGTATTGTTAGGGAGTAGGGAGTAGGGAGTAGGGAGTAGGGAAATAGTTACAATTTTTAGGGAGTAGGGAGTAAGGAATAATGATAAAATATTTGTTGCTTGGTAATAGCTCTAACTCACTCAGATGAAACCGTCTGTAAAATTTAAAAGACAAGTTAAAAATGCCTGACATTCATAACTTTAAAGATTTAAAAATTTGGCAAAAAGGGATGGATATTGCTGAAAAATGCTATTTCCTCACTAAACTTTTTCCCAACTAGATTCGGCAAGGGGTCTCCCGTTATAATCTCTGATTTAACGGGAGGGGAATTGCCGAGAGGAAACTTATATAGGTGTCGATTGATGTTCACCCTATAACAGTAAAGAGTAGTAGAAAAATTATGATAATTACTCATTGCTACAAAATTAAGCCGACTCTAGAACAATCAGTCAAAATTGATTATTGGCTAGAACTGTTACGAAGACATTGGAATTATGCTCTTGGTCAACGATTAGACTGCTTGAATAGAACTAGATGTCAAGTTGACCGTTGCTCATTAATTGCATGTCCTATTGGTGAGATTCCCAGTAGACCAGATTATTATTTTCAGCAATCAGCACTTAAACAGACAAAACAGTTATTTCCCGATTACAAGGAAATATATTCTGCAGTCCAGCAAATTAACTTACAAAGACTAGATAAAGCCTGGAAAAGTTTCGGCTAAGAGCCGACATGAAAGGCTAATACCTGATAAAACTGGTAAGCGTGGAGGACGACCTAGATTCAAAAAATCAGGCAAATTAAGGTCATTCTGTTTTAGTAGAGTTAATCATCCCAAAGCAGTAATTAAGTTTGATGGAAAACAAATAATTACTACGAGGTTGGGTGCTATTCCTGTGATAGTTCATAGACCTATTCCAGATGGGTTTGTTATCAAAACTGCAACTATAACTAAAACAGCTGATGGTTATTATGTGAGTTTGAGTTTAGAAGATAAGTCAGTACCTAGTTTAATTCCTACAGATAATATCAAAACTGCTGTAGGTATTGATGTAGGTTTAAAAGAGTTTTTGACTACTAATACTGGAGAAACTGTTTCTGTCCCAAATTTCTATAGAAAAGCTGCTTCTAATTTAGCTAGAAAACAAGGTCAAGCAGACAGAAAGGAAATTAGTTCTAATAACTGGAAAAAGGCGCAAAATAAAATAGCTAGATTGCATCAACATATTGCTAGAAAAAGAGAAGATTTTCATGTGCATTACTGCTCACAAGTTAGTTAAAGAGTATGATTTAATTGCTGTAGAAGACCTTAATATTAAAGGTTTAGCTAGAAATACTAAACTATCAAAATCAATTTATGATGTAGGATGGGGTGCTTTTATTGAAAAGTTGAATGCAGTAGCGGTCAAACGCGGTGTTCATGTAGTTAAAGTTAATCCTCACAATACATCACAAAATTGTAGTAATTGTGGTCATAAAGTGCCTAAAACTTTATCAATTAGAACTCACTCTTGTCCTAAATGTAAAACGGTTTTAGATAGAGACGAGAATGCTGCAGTTAACATATTAAATAAAGCATTACACGAGGTGGGTATCATCTTGTCTGCTTGTGGAGGCTTAGATATTGATCGGCCTGTGAGGCAAGAAACTTCAGCAAACAAGGATTCAATTATCTTTGTTTGATAAGCTCCCGTTATAATCTTTGATTTAACGGGAGAGAACTTCACTTATGCAATTCATTGATCAAGCAGAAATTCAAGTAGAAGGTGGTAAAGGTGGCGATGGCATGGTTGCCTTTCGTCGTGAAAAGTTTGTGCCTGCGGGAGGGCCTGCGGGTGGTAATGGTGGCCGTGGGGGTTCTGTGATTTTAGTGGCCGTTGCTCATCTGCAAACTTTGTTGGATTTTAAATTTCAACGTGTTTTTAAAGGAGAAAATGGTAAGCGGGGCGGTCCAAAAAATATGACTGGGGCCGCTGGAAGCGATCGCTTAATTGAAGTGCCTCCTGGTACGATGATTTATGATGCGGAAACTGAGGAATTATTGGGAGATTTAGTTAAAGCGGGTCAAACTTTTTGTGTTGCTCAAGGTGGTAAAGGTGGGTTAGGAAATAAACATTTTCTCAGTAATAGCAACCGTGCTCCTGAATATGCTTTGCCTGGTTTGGAGGGTGAAGTGCGTATGTTGAGGTTGGAGTTGAAACTTTTAGCTGAAGTAGGAATTATTGGGTTGCCGAATGCCGGAAAGTCTACTTTAATTGCATCTCTTTCTGCTGCTCGTCCGAAAATTGCTGATTATCCTTTTACTACTTTGGTGCCAAATTTAGGAGTTGTGAGAAAACCTACGGGAGATGGTACTGTTTTTGCTGATATTCCAGGATTAATTGAAGGTGCTTCTGATGGTTTGGGTTTGGGACATGAATTTTTGAGGCATATTGAACGGACTAAGTTATTGTTGCATTTGGTTGATATTACAGATATTAGTCCGGTGGAAAATTTTGAGACTATTCAAAATGAGTTAATAGCTTATGGGCGAAATTTGGAAGATAAGCAGCAAGTTTTAGCTTTAAATAAGGTTGATGCGGTTGATTTAGAGAGTGCAGAAATACAGGATTTGGTAAGTCAGTTTAGAGAGATGAGTGGGGGAAAAGTTTTCCTTATTTCTGCTGTTGCGGGTATTGGTTTGGAGGAGTTGATGCAGGAGGTTTGGCAAGTCTTGGAAGATGATCTAATATCATGTTCGGATAATCACTTATAATAAATTTTTTGTTTGTAGTAGGGCTTCAGCCCTATCTACAGTTCGGGCTGAAGCCCTACTACGAACTTTAATTATATATAACTATTTAACCGAAGATTATCTAAACTCCCTGCCCCCCTTCCCTACCAGAGAAGGAGAGTGAGTTTGCCCCTCTCCTTGTAGTATGTAGGTTGGGTATAATTGTAGTCAAACCCAACAGTATACCCAGATAATATGATGTTCGGATAATAAGTGATCAAAAAGTTTTTGTTTGTAGTAGGGCTTTAGCCCATAAAATATGTATCTTCGGGCTAAAGCCCTACTACGAGCTTGAATTATAACTATTCAACCTACAAATTCTAATAACAGTATTTTCCATTCTTAGCTTTTGCCTGATCTTTGCTGGTTCGCATTGCTCCTAAAAGAGTTGAGACAAATACACAACGTTTTGCTGTACCTCCGCTACGAAGGGATAAAGTTATACGCCTGAAACCGTTGGGATGACCTTTATAATTGAATTTTATCCTCCAAATTTTAGTTGAGGAGTCTTGAAGGAGGGTTGTTTCATCATCTATTTGGACAGATTGATCTAGATTTTGCCAATTTGCTTTTTGAGTATCAACAGTTTCTGGGTGTAGTGCCCATTGAGCTATTTCATCCTTTTCTTGAAAACTCGCTTGCCAAGTAACTTTATCCCGCATAGCGTTACTGCGTGCAGTTTTCATCGCTTGGTATATTCTGTCGTTGGAGGTGCGGAGGCGTTGGTTGTTGATGAAACCTAGCCATCCAGGAGCGGCGATCGCTGCCAGAATACCAATAATTAAAACCACAAATGTTAATTCTGTCAGGCTATATCCTGCTTCTTGTTGTTTCAGTAATTTTTCTGAGAAATTTTTTGTAAGATTTTTAATAATAGTTAATTTTACTGAAGTAGAAACTTTAACCTTCATTTTCACCCCGATATTCTGTTATTTCATATTTTTAATTATATTTACTATTTTAGTAATTAATAATTTAATGTCAAATAGAGCGATATTTTTGAGCATAAAAAAATTGCCCTATCGTTAACCTGGAATAGGTTTGACAGAGCAGTTATTTTGTGGTAACCATAAGCTGAAATTTAGATTATGGGCATCCTGTTCCTGTTGCTGAATTAAATTCTCCTTCTACTATCCTCATACTACCTAAGATGGTTTCAACAATTACACATCTTTTAAATCCATCATCTGTTGTAGAAACACTAATAGCAAAAGGTAGTTCTTGGGTTGGATTATCTATTTTCACCGCACCTAAATAGTTAAATTGAATTTGATCGTCTCCATCGTCTTGATAAGCTGTACAGTTATCATTAGCATCTTTAGTTTGACATTCTTTTATAGCTAATTTAACCATTCCTGGTTTAATTTCACTATTTGCTCCTAAAGATTGCCACAATAAATCACTATTTGGTATTGGAGTTGTTTTAGAGGTAGAGTAAATATGGAATCTTGGTGGATCGTTATAAGGTTTACCTGTGCTAGGATTTGTTGCTGAATCAATGTTAACATCTCGAAATTCAAGTATTCTATCTGCTTTTTTCGACTTAGCTTGACTTTGTGCTTTTTGTAAAGCCTGCAATACCTGACTATTAACAGTACGAATGCGTTGTCTTGTGATAAAAGCATTCCAACCAGGGACAGCGATCGCGCTCAATATTCCTATGATTAAAACTACTATTGCTAGCTCTACTAAACTAAAACCTGCATCTGTTTTTAAACTCTTTTTTTTTGTCTGTTTGGAATTTATTTTTAAAAGTATCAATAATATTAAGTTATTCATATTAATATCCCTAGATTTTTAATATACTTCCTATTTGATTAAGCTAATTTTCTAAACTTAGAATTACAAGCCACTTTGTCCTTCTACTTGAACTGTACCACTAGGAAAATAAGTTGCTCGATCTTGACTATAAGTTGCATCAGTTTGAATACGTCGCAAAGAGTTACCTCTAAGATAAACTCTAGCTAAATTTTGCTCTGCATTTACACAAGCATAAAAGCTATTAGTTGGGCTTGCTGCTCCAGAAATTGTTGCTTCATTTATCAGATTTGTTGTGCTTATTGTGTTTCCTGTTGAACCAACAGCATTATCACAATCAGCTTCTGTTACTGTTGGTACATTAGCTGTACTTTGATCTATATAATTTACTAAAGTATCTCTCCTAGGTAAATCTTCACCATCAACTCCCGTTAATAATGTCGGGTTACTTAAGTCATAATTTGTGTTAAATCCCGGATCTCTTTGTCTTCTACCACTAGGAGTATCACTATCACAGTTCCCACCAGTATCACAAATATATACTGAAAAATTATTGGGATCTCTAACTCCATCCTTAACTTCAAATCTTGTTATACGAGCAGGACAGTTAGTGCCACCGGGTTCACACCAAGTAGCATTATTGTCCTGAACTAAATAATAGGCAACCAGCGACATTACATAAGTATCGTTACAAGGATCGGCACTATCATTATTGCAATTTGCGTATGTAGTAGCTGTTGTTGCTGGAATGGCTTTTTCTACTACATCGCGCTTCCAAAAAACTAAGATAGGAGTACTGGTGGCATCGCTTGGAATCGGAGGTGGTGTGTTACCAAGTAATGTAGTAATTCCATCTTGATCGTAGATATAAAGTGCTTGACTTAAATCTTGTTGTATGTAGTCTAAAGCCGCTTGAATATCCTGTTCCCCATTAGTTTTTGCTTCTTCCCTCACATCTCGGTTGAGGATATCCACTACAAAAGTCAACATAGGCACAATTATTAAAAATGCAATAATCGTTCCTACAAGTAGTTCTATCATAGTAAAACCACTTGTGGAGTTGCTTAACTTTTGTGATTTACTATTCGACTGGGTTTTTATTAATAATTTCAGTAAGTTTTGCATTTCAAATATATTCCCAATTTCCAATTTTCAATTCTTTGTAGTAATAGATTTTTATGGACAATTTGAACTTGCTGGTGTAACATTCATAACACTATCAATTCGATCACAAATATTTTGAAATGAACCATTAGAGTTTGCTGGTGCTATCTCTGGTACTATTTCTACCACTGGTAACCTACGATTACCAATAGCATTTGTCACTGTAGATTGCTGTGTCCCTACGTCAGGGCAATCTGTTCCTCCGGGACAAAGTGAAGCTTCCTGAAAAGCATCTGCTCTGTAAACTCTTACAAGTAGTTGATAACCAAGACTAGCATCGGTCTGTGTTGGATGAAAACGTCCCGCCTGAATTATCATATCTGTAGGACTGCTGATTTTGCAGCCTTCTCTATCTCCACCATCAATACAGAATAACTGACTGTTAGTACCACAATACTGTCCATCCTTATCTTCACAACTTGGACTGGCAGCACTAGGAGCGACAGTTGAATCTGGATTTTGTAAAAGTGGATCTGGAGGATCTATTGCACCAGAGCGCACTCCATCAATATAACTCCTAGCTGCCTGTGATGCCAGTTCCACACGTCTTGCCTGAACGCGAGTTCCCACAGACAAAGCAATAACAGGTGCAATTGCACTCATCAGAAAAGCAACCATAATCATTGCCACTAAACCTTCCATAATGGTATAGCCAGCATTAGGATTAATTTGTTGCAATTTTTGGATTTTTTGTTGAATTTGTTGTTTATTCATAGCTCTCCTTGTTTGATGATATGTTGTCAAATCTTGCAGAAAGTAGAAATAAATAAATGAAAAATATTAAATATTCACTTCTGCAAGATGTTTATTTATTTTTAGATTTTACTCTGTGAAATCTTCACAGAAGTCATCGGGGCGATTTTGAGCGTTAACCGCATTTCCACCTCCATCAACTAAAGTAGAACACAACAAAGTTTGTATCCAGTCATCATCTTGACTAACTTCGCGATAATACCTGTCTGGTTCAGCACTTGAACTTTGACCGCTCAATTGTTGAGAAAAGTAGTCGGGAGACTGGGAAAGCAGACCTACATCAAATCCCCAGTTACGATTAGGTGGTAGGAAGAATGGAATCCTACCACCCCCGTTATTAAGGTTATAAGTATTATAGGGAGGGCCAAAACGACTCTCACCTGGATCGGGATTGATTGGATTGGGGGATATATGTGTATAAGGAGCAGTCGCATAAGCGCTACGCTTTAGCTGCATAAAACCACCAGTAATTTGATTATCTTGTCCATTGTTTCGCAACCAGTTTTCTAGGAAGCGTGGTAAGTTTTGCAAACCACCATTACCTTCTCCATTATTACCAGTGCGGGGCGGTACGTCACCAGAACCTACTACTAGATTAAATATGGTATCTCCAGCAGCTCTTTGCAGCCATCCACGGTTTGTTAGCTGATCATTGTTACCGGTTGGTAAGTTACCAGAGGTACCTGGCGGTGCGGTTCCTGGTGCATTGTATTGTAATACAGGTACTAACAGAGGTTGTTGAACCGTTCCTTCTGTTGGTGCACCTATTGGATCGGGAACTACTAATGAGTTCAAATAAGCCAAAGGAAAAGTGTTACCATAATTCGCTCCTTGAGTTGGATCGGTAGCATTATTAGAAGTTCTAAACCAAAGAGCATTAGCTGCTATATCAGGTATATTATTAATCGGAGTTTGTGTATCAAAATTCGTTCCTGTTCCAGTTATTGTAGCTGGAGAAGTATTGTACGAGAATAGTTGCAGATCACCACTTTGTACTCCTATTGGAATTGGTAAGCCACCATCTAATATTAAGTTGTTACTACTATCCCTGGCAAATGCTACACGCCTTGGATAACGACGGTCATTAGGGTCTAATGCAGGACGAGCTGTAGTTCCTGCACCTAAAGCATTGACACTTGTGCCTACTGCTACTTGGTTTGCTGTTTCATTAGCACCTATATCTACCACCCAATCTGGAGGCTGGCAAGAGGATACAGGCAACTTCCGACAAATCTCCATTACATACTCTGGGAAATCTCCTCGTCGTTGAACAGGTGTCACATAGTTGTTGAAGTAAGAACTATTAACGACAGTATTGCTATTATTAGTTGAGTAGTTAGCATCTGTTATTATATCAGTTGGTGTAACTGCATTTCCAGAATTGTCAATTTGGTTTCCCGCACCGTCATAAGATACTGTATTAATTTGAGGAGTTGCATCTGTAAAGTAAGCACCACTACTCAAACCATTAGTAACAAAGTTATTACCATAGAAACCATTTAACATCCGAGCGCCAGCAACAGTAATATCAGCTTCTAGCACTGTATCATTTTCCTTGTCACCATCTCCATTACTATCGCGCCCATCAAGGTCAAAACCTAATTCTGCCTCATTAACAAGATCGTCAGTAGTATTATCTGTTGTTTGGTTATCAACAGAGCGGTTAAAGTTATACCCTCGGTCTAATGTTCCATCAGTATTAAAATCATCCATCACAACGGGAAGATTACCAGCATTATTTCTGAGGTCAAAATCTCCCTCATCACGAAAACCAGAACGAAAACCTAAACCTAGATCGCTATCATTATCAGACAAAACTGTAATTGCATCAGCTAGTACAGTTGCTGGACGCCATTGATCTCCTGTTGTGCAACCAGAAATTCTTGGGTCTCCAGGACGGCAAGCAAAATTCTGATTTATGTCAGTACGAGTGTAGAAATTACCCCAATCATCCTGTAAGTTCTCATTAAACTCTTGCTCAGTATGAGGATTAAATGTACCTTGGATATAGACTGGCAAATTACTAACCAAAGTTAAGCCTTTTTCTTTGACAACATCTTCTACACTACTAACAGGATCAGCATCATCATTTTGACCATCATCATCATTATCATTTCTAGCTAGACGTTCACCATTAATCAACATAATCCCATTAGGGCGACGAGTGGGGTCTAATCTATAATCTGTGGGACTGATCAATGCACTACTATCTTCATCAATTGCGCTATTGTCGTCGTTAGGTGTGCGATCGCTCCTGTCTGGTAGAGCATCATCACGAGTAGCATAGATAATACCGCTATATGGCAGTAAATATTCTTCTCCAAGTCCCGTTGATACTTCAGTAGGAATTGCAGCACCAAAAGTAGTTATCTCTAGATTTCTCATTGCACCCAAATCTAACTGAGTCAAACGAATTTCTAAAGGTTGTCGTTCTTCTATAAACTGATCGTAGTTTGTTGTTAAGTTTGCTGGATTTGCCAGAGTGCTATTGAGAGTAAAAGTTTCATCAACATCAGTAGTGTCAAGATTGTCAGCATCTATAGCTTTTATTTGTCTAGCATCCAATAATGTTACTTCTCTGATGACACCATCATAATCTACTCCAAAAGGAGCATTAGTTCTATTCACGTTACCGTTTAATATATCTAAAGAACAGAGAGTCGAATCTATAGCGGCCTGTTCTTCTAGTGTCAAATCGTTAGTTGTGCCACCATCTAATCTTTCTAAAGCTCTGCGCAAAGGTTCATTAGCAAATCTGCCATCTGGGAAAACCATACTTGCTTGGTCTCCTAGTTCTGGTGGATTTGTGGTAAATCTACCATTTGTACCCAAACTAGAGCTTGTTGGTCTAAATGTATCTGTTGGCGGCTCATAAACTACACCATTATTTGATTTACCATTTGCTGTTGCACCAAATCCCGTATCTGGTAAAGATGTCAAGTTTGCTGCCGTTGTACTATTTGTTGGGTCATAGTAACTACTAATACAAGCAATAGGTTCTTGTTCGTTATCTACAGGATCGGCATCCGGGTCAATTGGGTCACTTGCATAGTGATATAGCACTGTTGCCCGCATTCTTAGATCCCCTTTAGCATACTTGGGAGTATTTGGGTCAATAGTGGGTGTCACTGCTGCATAAGTACCTGTATTCCTTAGAGGCCAATTTGCCGTATCTGCAGCATTTGGAAGTGGATTAGGGTCCCATTGCTGATTATCATTATCATAAACGGTAGCTACAGGACTAGATGACATAGGCATTGTATCCGGCCACACAACAGTATATTGTTCTACGTCATTAGTTGCCGGGTCATCAAAAGGTACTTCATTTAGTGGTGTTGTTGGAGGATTATTACCTGTTACTGGAGGTGGCAGAAAAGAATTAGTACGTTCATAAACTCCTGCCCCTGTTACTATACGCAAACCACCAATACCATCTAAGGAAGCTTCCGGTACTTCAGCGGCTGCCCTTTCCCAGAACCCATTCCGATCTGAAGAACCCACGCTGGGTAATTCTGTTACACGAGCTAGCCGAGTCCGAGTAGCCTCTGTGTCAGTCCATTCCCCTGCATCTTGTTCACCACGAACAAATGTAGAACCGTCCCACTGTTTAGCAGGCAAATTATTTCCTACAAATATGCGATCGCCAAGGAGTTGTTCTAGGCGATTATCTTCACCGTTTGGTTCTTGAGCTTCTAGTTGATTTTCATCTAGGTCAAGTTTTGTATTAGTCTCTGTTGGAAGCCTCCATGCATCGGGTGGTACAATATGATTGTTACCATCAATAACTTCACAGGTAGGAGTCTCAGTTAAGGTTTCGTTAGTACCTGCATTTACATTGATAAATGGTACTTTTATAGTTCTATCTCGGAAATATATTTCATATTCTTCGCGACGTATTTCTGCTTCCCTATCTGTATCAGCTCCCTCTTCTTCTACCCTATCTGTAACCCTATCTGTCACTTCTGATGGTTCACATCCTGCTGGTATATTATTTAAAAGGTGAGCTATTCGTCTTTCATAGGCATCATTATTATAGATAGTTTCAAATGAAGTGTTATTAACCGAGTCTTGGCCGGTGTTAATTACATCTGTTACTACAGCATTCCCAGTACCTTGAAATAAATCTACATCCACATCATTTGTTTGATTACTATTGCCGGACATCCCGTTAACAACGTTACCCCCAACAATTATCTTGCTATTTTCTGCTTCGTAAAAGCAAGAACTATTACTACTTACTTGATATATATGTAAGTCATTACGAAAAGGCGAAACCACTAAATTACTATTTGTTAATATCCTGCCATTAATCCGAAAATCAGGACCGGGAGATATTTCTAAATCATCCCCATATAGTACAGCGTTGTTGGTTAGAGGAATTCTTTCCCAATCTTCTTGATATTCTAGAGCAGCAACACCTGTTGTTCCTGGAAACGCTTCTTCATCATTACCGGGTTCTGTAATAGGAACAGTTACAGTATAAACAAAAAAACTTTTTACTAACTTACCATCTGCTTTGTACCAACCAGAGTCTCCTACCAAGCTAGCACTACTACCTAAAGCTCCAGCACAATTTTGATTTTGCAGTACTCCCAAAGGAGGCATTGGTGGAGTCCTCGCTTCTAGAGGTCCTCTCTCTCTAGTAAATCCAGTTCCGTTACGAGGTGGGGTACGGAAAAAGATACCATATATTGTGTAACTGTCAGCAATTCCATTGTTGTTTGTATCAACAGGAAATCTCCATGCAGTTCTAACTTCTTCGTCATCTTCAATTTGACTGGCATTATTACCCTCATTCTCTATTGAATTAGAGCCATCAAGGTCGTAAGTTACACTCAAGCGGTTTTCATCAGCAAAAGTATATCTATCTGGTGTAATAGAACTTAGAGTTGAGTAAAGAACATCATCTGATGGTGTTTCTCTAGGTAAAGTAGGGTCTTCTTGAAGTAGATACTGAATTTTAGCTCTAGCTCGATCAAGAGCAGGAGTTGCTGCACTAAGAGCTTGCTCGCTAACTCTAACGTTACGAGCTTGTTCCGCCCGATCAAAAGAACGAAGCAATATAGCTACTGTCAGTAATACGACTACTAACATAACCATTGTCACTGTAGGAAGTACAAATCCTGCATTAGTAGCTTTTCCTAAAGTTGTTTTTCTCCGAGCAGTAAATTTTACTAATCCCCTAATTAGTAGTTTTGATTGTTTGCTTATATTTATCACTATAGTTTTGATATTTTTTTTAATATTATGGTAATACATAGGCTTTTCCCTGGTCTGTCATATTATTGGTAAGCTTTAACATTGTTACTATTTGATAATTAAGCTATTACTTTTGATTTTTCCCATATTTACAAAAAAAATAACACTGCCATATTGATTTGAATTTATATCTTCTATTTTAGACTTAATTATAGACTGTAGCGATAAATTCAGTGACTATTATCACAACAAGTTAGTGTTTTGAATTACAACTATCTAAATGAATTCTACCATATCTGAAGCAAATAATGTTACGAAGAGTTAAAGAATGTTACTAAGAGTTTAAGTAAGGAATAAAAATGGTAATTTTTATCTCTCAATCAGCAGATAAAACTTGATACAAAAACAAGCAGTTATAATCAATATCCGCAGTTTTTTACTAAATATTAATCGTACTTGGTATTATATATAATTCTGCTAAAAAGTCGTCATTGCGATGATAGGAGGCAATCTCCTCAATCATTGAGATTGCTTGCTTCTACTCTGTTGCAGTTCCAATGAGTTGGATATAGTAATTATCCAGATTTGATATTACAGGAAAAGTGTATATAAACTAATTAAATTTTTATAGTAAATATCACTACTTTTAGATTACTACTAATTCATTGAATTATTTCCAAATTCTTCAGACTATAGCCAAAATTATTAACTCTCGTCTCGAACCTTGATTCTATATAACTGGCATATAAATTCATAATCTTATTGCTTTTCCACTGATGCCAACGAGAAAAATATTTATCATTTACCTTAGAACTAACTTCAACATTTACAGGAAAACTTTCTAAATTAATAAAGGAGTAGATTTGATTTAAAATAATTTGAGGATTTGCTACAAAATCTTCATACTTAATCGCTAAAACATTTTTTATACTTGCCTTGTCTGAGTCAAATTTTTCGTAGCATCTCAGCCAATGTTCTACTAGGGAATGCAATGGATTTTTACACCATTTCCTAGTTGCATAAGAAACCGCTATAGGATGTCTAAAAATAATAATAAAAAATGAATTAGGAAATAATTTTTGCAAAAAACGAGTTCTCACTAAATTAGGTGGTGACTTTTCTAATAAGAAAGGCTTTTGAATATCCCAATATTTCTCCCACTGATGAAACAGTTTTTCTGCATTAGCTAAAGTTGCTAACTCTGAATTTTCATCTAAAAAAGATGCTCTATTAAAACCGAATTTTCCCGCTCCACCATACTTTATTGCGGGATAGTAAACTGACTGTAGATGTTGACCTTCATCCTCAAAAGCTCTAGTTTTTTTAAAGCCACTAATTTGAGGATGTTCTCTCAGGCATTTAAACACCAAAGATGTCCCACTTCTGTGTAAACCACCAATAAAAATGAACTTGTAATTTTCCATAGTAGTTATTTTTTTGTAGCTTTTAATGACCAATACTTCTAAAAATTTAACTCTAGATTAAATCCAGAAATCCTATCTAATATATATTGCTTCTGAGATTCATCAAATATTTTATTGAATTTATCGGAGCCAGATTTTTTAATTTCCTGACTCACTGTTCTACCCCCTTTTTCTAAACTCAAATATTTAGCTGCTTTCCCATAATCTTCTATCATTCTTTCATCAAATTCTATACTTAGAAAATCACAGATTTTTTTGATAATAACAGGAGTATCTGCAACAAGTTGGTCATAATTCACTAGAATATGATTTTCTTTGTGAGAATGCTTCATACTAATTTCTATTGACTCTTTCCAACGTTCTAAACAGTAGTCTATATCCCATGCTTTATACCATTGTTTAGGATATTTATGAGTCACTTCATACAATGAAGCCACGACATCAGGGCCATTTCTTAAAAGATGAATCATTCTTGCTTTAGGCAACATCTTTTCTATGTAATCTAAATAAAGTATATGGTCTGGGGTTTTTTCTAACCATAAACTTTTACCTGCCTCGATAGTTAAAATATTTAATACTTTAATAAAGCTACGAGTGTATAAATCTATAAAGGGAATTTTGGGAAAATATTTTAACATCTCTGGACGATTAATTTCTTTGTTAAAATATTTTTTGAGATGTGGTTTTAAACGTGGTGAAATTAATCCCAATTTTTGTCGTTTAGGTTCGTATTTAGCTACTCCATAGAGGAAAAATTTTGTTTCAGGAAAAGAAGCTATTTCAGGATGAGTTGCTAATAAACTTTGTAATAATGTTGTCCCAGAGCGAGGACATCCAAATAGAAAAATTGGTGCTTGAAGTTTCTGTTTCATAACTACCTTATTTATTAGTTATAAATCAATACAGTTCAGTTAAAAACTTTTTAAAAAAGAAAGAAGAAAGCAAGAGAATTGCTGATATGTAGATATGATGTGTATTTGTTGGCAATTGAGAAACTATCAAATAACAAATACTTAAGATGATGCAGTTTTTATTTTCATACCTTAATTCGGCAACACCAGGAAAGATTATTTCCCCATCTATCATGACTGAAGTCCTACTCTTATTCATCAACTATTTACCGAAAAATCAAGGTATAAAGCCTCCCCATTCATTGAGAAAAAAGAAAAAAAATCCTTTTAAACCAATCATCTTCTGAGAAAGAAGAGGTAATAATTAATTATTAATTATTAATTATTAATTATTTACTCCTACTCCCTATCTTTTGTTATTTATTCAACCAAACTTCGACAAAATACCCCCAACTGCGCCAAATACGCGACCGAGTTGTTAATCGTACTTTCTTTTGAGGCCAAAGTTGAGCTATAACTCGTTTTAAGTTGAGCAAATTCGACAAACTTTCCTGATATTGATCAGTTATGGACTTACCTATAATCCGATCGGCGATCGCATCAGATCTACCTTGCCAATAACTACGACTCAGTAACCATTCAGGATTAATTCTTTCTTTAGGTACCCAATGTTGCACAGATGCTTTAGGGTTATAATAAAATTTCCCACCTTGTTGCTCTAAAATTAGATTTAGTAATAGTTCTTCTTGAGATAATAATTTCTTTCCTTGACGGCCTAATTTTTCATTGAAACCTCCTACACTTTTGAGAGATTCTTTTCTGTATGTCATATTTGCCCCGTAGGGAAATTTATTTGTTTTAAACCATTTAGGCTTTGAGCCATAATCAAGTACAGTAAAAAAGTCCTCCATAGCTCTATCTATCCAATCTGGTTTAGGAATTTCCCATAACCCATAAATAGGCCCACCCACACATACTGGAGATGGCTCAACCGTAGTCAAACTATCTAAGATCGCTTCTAACCATTCCTCACAAGGAATAGCATCATCATCTAAGTAGGCAATATACTTACCTTTGGCCTGATTTAAAGCTGAATTACGAGCCGTTGATAGTCCAAGGGCTGGTTCGTATATATAGCGAAAATTAGAATACTTTTCTTGATAGCGATCGCCTATTTCTTTAGTATTATCCTGAGAAACATTATCTATAATTAAAACTTCAAAATTTTGACTAGCAAGAGATTGTTTTACCAATCCTTCTAAAGCGAAAATTAACCTATCGGCTCTATTATGAGTGCATATAGCCACAGAAATTAGTGGTTGAACATTTTCTTGATTTTCAGATAAGGACATAAATCATCTTATGAAACTTTTTTTTCCAGAAGTATGAAGTTTTAGGGTAGTAGAAAACAGAGAAAAGAAATAGATCTTACAGCGGTTTCCGAAGTTATAAGGTACAGCAAGAAGGGGGCAAGATGCCCGCACTGCAATATTTTCACTATTCACCTTGTACCTTATTTGCCCGAAATCTGTTGTAATTGTTAAAGTTTACCCAAAAATCAAGGTATAAAGCCTTCTATTTCCAGATAAAAAAGTGATAGGATATTTTTTTATATTCAATTCCTTTACGATTTTCCTTGAGGTAATTATCCATTATCCATTATCCATTATCCATTAATGAATGTCTACCAATCAAGTTAAGCTAAACTTTTTGGTGGCTTTTTGAGGTATTATCCCTAAGAAAATGCGCATATTTACTTTTTTTAATTGCTTCAATTAGCTCTTCATAATTTTCTACCATTTTTGTCAGCTCCAATGGCATTAATTTGACGAGATTAGTTTTTACAGGTTTTGAGGGTAGATTAAATAATTCTAGAACTTGGTCTACAGTTTTTTGATGACATTCACTATCCAGCAGATTATCCTCGTATGTAAGACTAAGATGAGGTATTTTCTGGAGTAAGTTTTTTTCATACTCTCCCAGTTCTTCGCTAAACTGAATCCTTTGAAATACTTCTTCAATTTCTACCTTAATTGGCTGATACTTAAATTCACCTTCGTGAGAACGATGGTGAAATTTTTGTTTCAGCTTGGCATTAATATTAGATAGAGCATGATCGATTAGATTACTACGAGTTAAATAAATAAATTTATAACCACTTTCGTATAGACTAAGTAAAAATTCCTCTGGCTCAGAAATAGGCTGCACATCTCTAACCTGATAACTCAAAAGCTTAAAACCATAGACTCTAGATTGATAACGTGAAGAACATAAGTCTATATAACTACGAGGAAATAAAAGCCTATCGTGTAAGATTTCATTATCACAATGAACTTGATTTTGATTAGTTAATAAGTTGACTAACAGCGTACTGCCAGAACGCCCTCTACCAAAAATCACAAATTTATTTGATGGTAAAGATGGTTTTTTCCATAGATATAATCCATAATTCCCTATTTCTTTTAGGTGCCGTTTTACCACAGATAAATTCATATTTCTCCCCTTGTTTCACAATAATCATTCATTTAAGAATGAAAGTCTAAAACCTGTTGATAAGTTTCTATAGTCTCCTGACTTAACCTGGACCATTCTAATTTTTCTAAATTAGGTTGTGGCGATCGCCCTTCTTTGATAGCCCACTCTAATCCAGATTCTAAAATCTCTGTTGTTAACTCTCCTCCATACAATTTTACCCAATCTTGCCCTACTCTTTCCTGCCACTCTGGCATTGCTCCCTTCTCAGGTACTAATATAGGACAATCAAAAGAAAGGGCTAACAATGCACTGCCTGAATTTAAAATCTCTTGAAATGGTAAAGCTACTAAACTTGCCGCCCTAAAATATGTCTGTAAATCTTGATCGGGTATATACCTAAACTTTAGTTTCACCCTAGAATCATTTCCTGCTGCTTCGGATATATGAGACTTCAGTTCAGGGACTTCTAGTTTACCTGCTACCAATAATATCCAATTAGTAGGATCTAATTCTCGAAAAACTTGGACTAGATGAGGCACATTTTTATAATGGTCAATATAACCTAGGAATAAGAGTACATGACAATCGGGAGGTATATTCAGAGTTTTCCGAGCTGCCTCGCGATTTGTATTGTCAGGATAAACCTGTCGATAATGACCATGAGGGATAACTATGTGGGGGCGATCGCTCAACTCGGTCCATGTTGATTCAGCCCACTCTTTACTTACTTGGCAATGACTGATGCACCCATCTACTCGCTTGATGAACTCTGACTGAAACCATGCTGCTAATTGAGGATGTAGTATACTGTGAGGATTTTGGTCGTGAATTGTCCAAACAATCTTTGTTCCCCTAGCCCTGACCCAATCTATTGCCAATAGCATAGTTATAGCTCGCAAAGCTGCTAAAAATTGATTTGGATGGCGCACAATATTTTCCATTACCCAATGAAGATGAAAAATATCGTGTTGTTGGCGTAATAGTTTGCTTAGAGAAAATTCTGTAACTGTTACTCCTTGCTGCATCACCTGAGAATATAACAACGAGTTATAGGGATTTTTATACTTCGTTTTAAATGCTGGCCAAGCAATAATTTTCATCTAAATTACCTACTATTTGAGCAATTCCACTGAAACTACCTGAGATTCTTGGGCTGAATTCTGATTTTGTTCAACCTTTGCTAAATAACCATTTTTCCACAAATAGAAAGGACTGATTAAACTATTAATATATAATTCCAATTCAGAAGCCGCTACTACATCTGTTTGTAACTTTAGATTATATTTAAGTAAATGGCGGACAATTTTCCTAGTATCATTTACTGTATAAGCTAAAAAAGCTAATGGTTTTAACCATGGCTTAACTCCCAACATTCGAGTTACATAACGACTCAAACCTATGCCACGGAAAAAACTAATTAAATAATCTTTTTCCAATCGATGTTTGGGAATTTTGTGAATTAATTCCATTGCTGGATTATACCAAATTTCCCAGCCTGCTTGTTGAATATAACTAATAGTTTCTGTATCCTCAGCAGTTAACATTGAACCTGGTTTTCTACCACTTAATATACAGTATTTGGGAACACTTTCTAGCCAAGCTTTTCTACGAACTACTAATCCTGCGGAAGGCGGTATTACCTTCAATGCTGGTTGATATAGTAATGGTTCTTCGCCCCTTTCAGTAATTGCAAAAAATGGTTTAATTCGATCAAAATTAGTTGGTAGTTCTCCAGCAAAATCTCCATGAATTTGACTGGCATAAGCACCTGCCTTGGGATATTTTTGAGCAAATTCATAAGCTGCTGCAACCCAATTTTGTGCAGGAATATTATCATCATCTAGAAAACCAATTAAAGGTGAATTGGCTGATTGAACCGCTTTTTTTCTAGCAAATCCTGCACCTTGTTTTTCTTCAAAAAAGTATCTTAGGATCATTGGCTGAGGACAGTTTTTTTGATATTCTCTAACTACTTTTTGCGTATTGTCTTTGCTGTTATTATCTACAACAATAACTTCCCAAGATAGTCCTTCTGTATTGATTTGAGAGCGTAATTTATCTAGAACTAATGGTAATCTTTCTGCTCCATTATATGTAGGGATGACTACAGTAAAATCAGTCATAACAATTTACATCCTAAATTAAGTAATTCTATATTTACAATATATTTAATATTATGCTACCCTGACGACAGTATATATTCGTAAGTTCCTAATTTAATCTACAGCTTTCTACGAAAAAATAAAGGTTTTGGGATTGTCGATCGAGCAAATTTGACATCCTCACGACCGCAAGACTATTTCTCTGGTACGGGTCTTATGCCAAAATTAAGCTCAAACAGGAAACAAAACCCTCAAAATTTTCCAGAACTGAATTTTTAGGAGCTATTAATAATATTTATAAATTATAGACTTATATTAAGTCTTCTTGAGATAACTTTGGGTTTGGGATGAGGCAACAATTTGAAATCCTTGACGATCATCAGTCTTTAAATAGAGCTTTTCGATTAAATCCAAAAGCATTGACATATAAAAGCTTTAGCTTTTGCGTGTGTGAAAAAAGTGCAGGGTTTTTGTTCCCTTAAGCTGAAAATACTCAGATTTTGAGTAGACAAACGCAGAAAAAGGAAGGGACAATTCTGACTCCTATCTCCTCTATAATTCCTGTTCTTCCTGACTCCTGACTCTCACCCTTACCAAAAGACTTTTTTAGCAAACCCTAAATATTGAGTTGACAAACAGTCTCTGGGCTAAAAATGTTATTCTCAGAATTCCTAAAGATCCTAAATTTCAATAAAATTAATATATATACATACATACTAATTAACAATCATCCGGAAAAAAGAAACAAATATATAAATAAATAGCCCTATCCTACAGTTGATGAGGACAGGGCTAAATTATTGGAGTAAAGAAACAAAGATATCAACACTTATTCAAGTTAATGCCAGCTTCTTTGGCCATAGCTTGTATACCTTTGTTTTCTAAAGTTTTAATTGCTTTGGTAGATAATTTTAGCTTTACCCAACGATTACCTTGAGGCCACCACACTCTTTTCCACTGGAGATTTGCGTGCTGTAATTTGTGGGTACGAATATGGGAGTGGGAAACTGCATAGCCATTATTAGCTTTCTTTCCCGTCAATTGACATTTACGACTCATAACTTTGTCCTTCGATCTTGTGTTTACAACCTTTTTATTATATAGGTCATTTCAGTTATCAGTATCTCTAGCTAGGGTTTGCTAAAAAAGTCTTTTAGTAGAGGGGAGGAGTCAGGAGTCGTAGGGGCGTTTGCGGAGCATTCCGGAACGGAAATGGCCATGTGCTAACGCAAAGCTCCGCTTTATATGTCGCGCAGCGTTAACGGAGTTGTGCGATAGCAAAACGCCCGTACAGGAGTCAGGAGGAATGGGAGTTATAGAGTAGGTAGTCACAAGAACAGTCCCTTGATTTTTCTGCCTCGCACCTGCCTCAAAATGGTCACTTTTTCAGCTTGAGGGACCGAAAAGCTGGTACTTTTTCCAGACCTAAAAAGGCGAAAACTTTTATCTGTAAATGCTTTAAGATTTACTCAGCAAGTCCTGGTTAAAGTCCTGTGGTTGAAATACTGAAGGTGATTTTTTTCATCCTCTATCCAAGGAAAGGCTATTAACGATGTTAATCCCAAATATTTTAGTTATTGGAATTCCTTATGGGAGTAGGGGAGAAAGATTGTTGTTGGGTTGAGGGACGAAATCTAAGCTAATGGACTGAAACAACTAATTTTGTGCATTGGGACGGGTTTGTCTAAATCTCAGAGTCAGGATGAAAATTATATCTAAAACCCGCCCCTACTATAGAAATAACATGGACTGAAACAACTAATTTTGTGCATTGGGACGGGTTTGTCTAAATCTCAGAGTCAGGATGAAAATTATATCTAAAACCCGCCCCTACTATATAAATGACTATGAAACTGACCCTGTTTATAATGCTTTTTCGGTTAACTTAGTCAAGACCTCGTTAGACCTTTCCACAAATTCTTTCATCCCTTCAGCATCAAAACCCTTTTGTGCCATTAAAGCTAAATCGTATACATGATGACAGATTTCTTTGGCCAATTCTGATGATGGAGATTCTCCACTACCCTGAATAATACTACCTTGACTAATATTAGCGAGATTCTGAATTAGTGGATGGGCTGTATTAACTAACAAAACATGGTCTTCGGGAAATTCTGTTTTTTCCTGCTGTAACATAGCAGTCATATCCCGTAACCTGCGCATTGCTTCTGGTAATAATACCATTGCTGGAGGAGTAGCTTTAGCATCTTCTGATTTTAATGCCTGTGCTTTAACATTTACTTTGGGTTTATTTAGTGCTTTTTCAAATAACTCTTTAATTTGTTCGCTGCGAGTTTTATTGGTGGTTGGGTCAACTATTTCTGATTGATTTTCTTTGTCAATTAATGTGTCATCTAAATCAGAATCTACTCTGGAAAATTTAACATCTTGATATTCTCTTTCTAGGAAACTAATAAAGTGAGTATCTATGAAAGAGTCAAGGAATAAAACTTCTAGTCCTTGGTTTTTATGTAGCTCTACATAAGTTGCTTGAGAAGCAGGTTCGGTACAATAATAAACTCTATTTTCGTGACGTTCTTTATTACGTTCTAAATATTCTTTGAGAGTTGTGTAATAAAAACCTTGTTCGTCAGTATTTTTAACTTCAGAATTTTCTGGAGTTACTTCTTGCCAAACATCTTCTCCTTCTGCTTGAACTTCTACTGCTGGTTTAGCTTCAGTTTCAGTTGTTTCACCTTCGTTTAGTTGAGCTGTGGTGCGATAAATTATAATGTCTTCTACTTGCTTTTTAAACTTATCATCATTCAATGCACCGAACTTAACAAATGTACCGACATCTTGCCAACCACTAATATATTTATCTCGTTCATCGCGATAAAGTTCTTTGAGGCGATCGCCTACTTTTTTGGCTATATAATCGGCAATTCTTCTGACAGTTCGATTACTTAATAAAGAACTACGAGAAACATTTAGAGGAATATCTGTACTATCAATTACTCCTCGCAAAGGCATCAAAAATTTAGGGATGATTTCCTCGCAATGGTCGGTAACAAATACCTGATTACAGAACAGTTTAATATTGCCTTGAGTAACATCTACATCTGGCTTTAATTTGGGAAAATAAAGAATTCCATTAACAATAAAAGGATAATCAGTATTGAGATGAACCCATAAAAGAGGATCTTCTTGGAAAGGATAGAGGTGACGATATAGTTCTAAGTAATCATCTTTTGTCAGATTCTGAGTAGATTCTCGCCAGATCGCCTTATGTTTATTAACTTCTTCACCCTCAAACTTGATGGGCACTGGCATAAAATCACAGTAAGTTTTAATTAACTGTTGAACGCGAGTAGGTTCGAGATATTCTTTTTCTTCATCTTGGAGAGTTAAGGTAATAGTTGTACCTCGTTCTGTACGAGTCGAATCTGATATTTCAAATTCTGGAGAACCGTCGCAACTCCAATGAACAGCTTCTGCACCTTCTTGATAGGAAAGGGTATCAATTTCTACCTTTTTCGCAACCATGAAAGATGAGTAAAAGCCTAAACCAAAATGACCAATAATAGCATCATTTTCGCTGCCTTTATATTTTTCGATGAATTCTTCAGCACTGGAGAAAGCAACTTGATTAATGTATTTTTTAATCTCATCAGCAGTCATCCCAATACCATTATCAGTAATAGAAAGAGTTTGATTATCTTTGTCTATTTTAATTTCTATTTCTGGAGTGGTAACATCACCACTATACTCTCCAGTTCGAGCTACCATTTTTAGTTTAGCAATGGCATCTACACCATTAGAAACTAATTCCCTTAAGAAAATTTCATGGTCAGTATAGAGAGATTTTTTGATAATTGGGAAGATATTTTCAGTATGGATACTGATTTTACCTTTTTCTAGTGTTGTACTCATAGTGTTATCTATTTTATGTAGATGAATATTTAGTAGATCATTCAGGCAATTGTCTAATGTTTAAAAATCTTCAAAGATACTAAGCCGCAATAATTTTTAGACATTATGGCCAATTGCTCCTGGTAAGTCTTCAATACTATTTAATAATTTTGATTTATAGAGTCTTTTTTTTAAACAGGGATTGCACCAAAAATCTGATTCGGATTTCACTACCTAGGAATAAAGAAACAATTAACAATTACCTCTTATTCAAAACAAGAGGATTTTTTTCTCATGAATAGAAAGTCAAAGAATATAAACTGATCAATTATTATAGTTGATAACAATAGCAGGAACAATTTCAAACATACATAAAAGTTTTTAATCTTAACTTACAGCATTTCCGAAGTTATTATGTACATATATTTATGGTTTTAGGGAATTAGGTATGAAGGCAAAAAATATTCACGATTTTCATTATTTTTCTAGAATAGAGAGTAAAAATGGTTGATACAATCATCGGGTGTTACACTCAAGTTAATGAATTATTAACATTTAAAAAACTGGTTTCCTCAGTATTTCAGTATTATTACTGTAGCTGATAACAATGGGAAACTGTTATGCTAAATTTATTCCTCTCTATACTTTAAGGATAAAATGTGATGAAAAAAAATCAGTATGATTTTACTGTTGCAATTAGAGCATACAATGCAGCAGAGCGTTTACCTGATATAATAGAGAAGCTCAAAATTCAAGAGGGAACCGAAGAAATAAACTGGGAAATTGTTATAGTTGATAATAATAGTAAGGACAATACAGCTGAAATAATCGCCAATTACCAATCTAAATGGCAGGAAAAGTTTCCTCTCAAATATTTCCTAGAACCTCAACAAGGAGCGTCAATTGCTAGAAAAACAGCAATGGAAAAAGCACAAGGTTATTATGTGGGTTTTTTGGATGATGATAACTTACCTGCACCTAACTGGGTTGCTCAAGCTTATGCTTTTGGCAAATCACATCCTCAAGCTGGTGCTTATGGAGGACAAATTCATGGAAAATTTGAAGGTGAACTACCTAAGAATTTTAAAAAAATAGCTCCTTATTTGGCAATTATTGAACGAGGTAAAAAAGCTTTTTCCTATAACGAACATAAGAAAAAAGTTTTACCACCAGGAGCTGGTATGGTTATTTCGAAAAAAGCATGGCTAGAAAATGTTCCTAAAAATTTATTCCTTACAGGACCGGCTGGAAAATCTTTGGCACTTAAGGGAGAAGATATAGAAATTTTAGCTCATATACAAAATGCAGGATGGGAAATTTGGTACAATCCAGAAATGCATATCTATCATCAGATACCTTATTGGAGATTAGAACGGAATTATTTAGTATCTCTAGTGAGTGGTTCAGGATTACACAGAAATCATATTAGAATGATACGGTTGAAACCTTGGCAAAGACCTTTAGGATTTTTGGCTTATCTAGTTAATGATTTTCGTAAGGCTCTATTATACTTTATTAAAAATTATAGTTTGCTGAAAATTGATACAGTTGCTGCTTGTGAAATGGCAATGTTATTAAGTATTTTAGTCAGTCCATTTTATATATGGAAGGTGCAGTTGTTGAGAAAAATGGCATTGGTGAATCAAGCTATGAAATCTAAATTTGTAAAAGATCAAATGCTTTTAAATAAGCACTCACCACTCACCACTCAGCACTCAGGAGGATCTTTTTTTTAACGTTTACAAGGAGATTTCCATTCTTCCTAAACATCCGGCCTATAGAAGCCGGGTATTTACTCAAGCTCAAAAAGCTAGCTAGTTAAATAGGATCTAGACAATCGTCATTTCTAGAACAATCATAGCCAAAATTACCAACACCAATATAACCCAAAGGACAGCTATCTCGCGCATTGACAACGACAGTCACAGCATAGATAACTCTATATTTCTCTGACGATGACTGTCTTTCACTACTTTATTGCTTTGACAATTAAGGACAATCCACCTCTCAATAAAACTCTAGAATATCATTCTCTATTGTGCAACACCAATTCTCTAGATAGAGCTTGCTGATTAAATATAAAAGTATTTAAATATAAAGGTTTCAGCCTTTTTAGGTCTGGGAAAAGTACAAGGTTTTCATTATAGGGATCTCAAAAAGTTAGGATTTCGGGTTGACGCGAGGCAGAAAAATCAAGGGATAATTCTTCCGACTGCCTTCTCTAAATTCCCCATTCCTCCTGACTCCTGTACGGGCGTTTTGCTATCGCACAACTCCGTTTTGCTAGCGCAAAGCTCCGCTAACGGCTAAGAGCCGACATGAAAAACGCGGAGCGACATATAAAGCGGAGCTTTGCGTTAGCACATGGCCATTTCCGTTCCGGAATGCTCCGCAAACGCCCCTACGACTCCTGACTCCTACCCTCACCCATAACACTTTTTCAGCAAACCTCTAGATAGATATTTGAAAGGATGAACTAATTAATGAAAGAAAAAATAAAACTACGAAAATCAGAGAATTTAGCATTAGAATTCATTAAATTTGAGTAAATAACTGTAAATGTTACTCAATAAACTTCTTGGGAGAGTTTTCATTAAATAAATTTAAGAAATGAAATTAGTTTATTTTCTCTCTCTATTCCCTATTCCCTGACTTCTTTAAATAAGTCTAAGAAGAAAGTTGATAAGCAAAGTTAGTAAGCTAGTATTTTCATTTAAAAAATATGCTTAACCTATAAGTAGGAGTAATAATGATTAATAAAATACAACAAATTTTCAATCGCTCAAAAGTTTTTTTTGGTCAATCTAGACAAATTCAACGAGATAATCTAGCACTTCAGTTAATCAGTGATTTTTTGCCAGATAGTACAAACTATTTTCCGATCACAGGTTTTTCTGTTAATCCCCATACTCTAGCTTGTATATTAAATGATATACAAATCAACCAAAGAAAATACATGATTGAATTTGGTGGAGGTATATCAACAATCTCTTGTGCTAAATTTGCCAAACTGAATAATCTAAATTTTAAATTATTTACAGTAGAAAGTGATAGTAAATATTTGGATATCTTAGAAATAGCTCTTAGAAAAGAAAATCTTACTGACTTTGTTAAACTTATTTATGCACCATTAGAGCCTACCTCTTTAGCTTTGGAAAAAACTCCGTGGTATAGTGAAAAATTCCAAGATAAATTTAGTGATACTAAGTTTGATATTATATTTGTAGACGGCCCGAAAGCAGGAACTAAAAAGAATAGTCTTTCTCGCTTTCCAGCTTTACCCTTTTTAGTTAAAGAAAAATTATTAGCTGATAATTATGCTGTCTTTTTAGATGATTCTAACAGAAATGGCGAACAAATAGCTATGAAAAAGTGGCAAAAAGATTACAAACTTCGGTTTATTAATTTTAGCGATGTAACTTCAGTAGCTTTTAAAGGAAAACATTTTAATCCGCTGCTTTGGTGAAAGTTGTTGACTTTATGCTTTCTTCACATCAAACTATGAGTATGAAAAAATTACTACTTACTAATTAACTGCATCTTCTGTAAATTGTCTCTTAAAATGTTAATGGAAACCAATAACAATATTATGTTTTGGCACTCCTAAATTCACCTATTCTTCAGCAATATCTATTTCTGTTGTATTGTGCTGAATCACAATTTTCCCATTCCTGAAAGTCATTTACTTTTAGTAATAAAACAGAGAAAGATATGAGTATCTAAGAGTATTTTCATGGATTGGTAAACAGGTTAATAATTTCTTCAGCAAGAGGATCGTTAAAGTCATCTGGTACAACAAATTCATCTACAAATAAACCAATAGGATGAGATTGTTTTTGCTGTTAATTTGTAGGAATTGGTTTAACTTCAGCAATAGGTTTATCAGCGTGGTAATGATTAATTTATTACCTTATTGAATCAGTTTAATAAACTCTGATAACTTTTGTTTAATGTCATCTATATTTAGGCTAATCATCGCATTATTTTTGGTTCATTATTGTGAAATTAACATCAAAATTAGTTAAGCAGATAATCATTATTTTTATTGAACCTTTTCGAGAAGGAATACTCAATCAGACCATACCTCTATAATTTGTGCATCTACTTTTCTTTGAATTGTTCTAATTTTTTTCTAATCACAATATCAACTTCTTCAACTTCAGCAATTGATTTCGGAATATCAAAAGTCTCAGTTGGAGCTTCAGAGGTAAAGCGATCAACAAATATATGAAATGCTGCTTTCTCATTAGGATGAGAAATAACATAAGCTCTAAGTTGGCTTTTATTCATGCTATTAAAATCTAGCTTCATTATAAGAATTTCCAAATACCATCGGGATATATTTATATCTCTATATTATCTCCTGCCAAGATGAATAAATTACCTGTTCGCTCGTCTAGACGAACCAGAAAAATAGGAGTGAATGTATTAGTTAAAGATTGACGGAGTATGACACATCTAATACTTTGTTCAGCAGTTAGTAAGTTTGTTTACTTTATATTGTTATGTTGCTGTTAATTTCATGTTTAATTACTACTAACTTTTCGGACAGTAATACTATAGCAATCCTCCGCATATTCATGTCAAAAATCTTACTGCTTTTTAAGCAACAGGCAACAGGCAACAGGTGTGAATTTCAGCTTTTTTATTTACTTTTTGATTACCCGCAATCTATTTAGGATTGCTATAGCTGTAACTTTTATCTAAAAAAAATCATTTAATTATACTGGCGAGCTAGAAGCTCGCGCTGTTATACAATTATTTTTTTACCAATTCTAGTTCCTCTTTTTTTCCAAATACCAAACTCCCATCTACACAATCAATTACCACAATATCCCCACCAATAAATTTATTCTCTAAAATCAAATTTGCTAGAGGATTTTCTAATTCTTTTTGAATCGCTCTTTTCAAAGGTCGCGCTCCATAAACAGGGTCATATCCAACTTCAGCAATGTGGTCTAAAGTTGCAGCAGTTAACTTCAAACTAATTTTTTGTTCCCCTAATAATCTTTCAATTCTCTTCACTTGAATCTCCACAATTTGACGTAATTCACTCTTCCTTAAAGTGTGGAACAATATAATTTCATCTACCCTATTTAAAAATTCTGGGCGGAAATGTTTTCTCAATCCTCCCATCACTCGCTTATACATTTCCTCATACTTAGAATCATCTCCTGCCACATCTAAAATATACTCACTACCAATATTACTCGTCATCACAATTACAGTGTTACTAAAATCAACCAACCTACCTTGAGAATCTGTAATCCTACCATCATCTAATACTTGTAGTAATACGTTAAATACATCCGGGTGTGCCTTCTCGACTTCATCAAACAAAATTACAGAATAAGGATGTCGCCTTACTGCCTCCGATAACTGACCCCCTTGGTCATAACCTACATATCCGGGAGGCGCACCCACTAACCGAGAAACGGCGTGTTTCTCCATATATTCCGACATATCAATTCGTACTAAAGCATCATCCCGGTCAAACAAAAATCCTGCTAATGCTCGTGCCAACTCAGTTTTACCAACTCCAGTCGGACCCAAAAACATAAACGAACCAATAGGTCGCCCTGGGTCTTTCATTCCTGCTCTTGCTCTTCTAATAGCTGCTGCTACAGCAGATACAGCTTCGGACTGTCCAATTACTCTTTGATGTAGATGTTTTTCTAGTTGGAGCAATTTCTGCCTTTCCGACTCCAATAAACGATTTACCGGAATACCTGTCCACTTAGCAACGATAGTGGCAATATCCGCATCTGTAACTTGTTCCCGGAGTAGGGATGAACCTTGAGCTTGGACCTTTAATAATTCTCCCTCTTTTGCTTCGCGATCGCGATGTACAGTTTCTAGTTGCCCATATTTTAATTGAGCTGCCGTATTCAAATCATAAGCTCGTTCTGCTTGTTCTATTTGTACTTTTAATTTATCTTCTTCTGCTTTGAGAGAGTTAATAGCATTTAACAACTCTTTTTCCCCCGACCATTTAGAGGAAAATTTTTCCTGCTTTTGCTTCAAAGTATTAATTTCATTAGTAATACGTTGTAAAGCAGGAGATACTTTTACAGGTGGGGTAGCTTCAGCATTTTTATCTTTATTATTGCCTTGCAACTCTCCTTCAATGGAAAGTTTTTCCATCTCCAACTGCATTATCCGTCTGTCAATAGCTTCTAACTCCACTGGTTTGGAAGTAATTTCCATTTTTAATTGAGCAGCAGCTTCATCTACCAAGTCGATCGCCTTATCTGGTAAAAAGCGGTCTGAAATGTAACGGTTAGACAAAGTAGCAGCAGCAACCAAAGCAGCATCAGTAATTTTTACTCCGTGGTGAGTTTCATAACGGTCTTTCAACCCCCGCAAAATAGAAATAGTATCCTCAACACTAGGTTGACCAACCTCTACTTTTTGAAACCGACGTTCGAGGGCAGCATCTTTCTCTATATGTTTACGATATTCATCAATAGTTGTTGCACCAATACAACGAAGTTCCCCACGAGCAAGCATTGGTTTGAGCAAATTCCCTGCATCTACACCAGAACCAGTACCGCCCCCCGAACCTGCACCAACAACTGTATGTAACTCATCAATAAACAGAACTATTTGACCATCCGAGTGGGTAACTTCTCGCAAAACTGATCTGAGACGCTCTTCAAATTCTCCTCTAAACTTTGCCCCCGCAATGAGACTACCCATATCCAGACTAATAAGTTGCCGTTCTTTGAGAGACTCCGGAACATCCCCATTAACAATACGTTGAGCTAAACCTTCGGCGATCGCCGTCTTACCCACCCCGGGTTCCCCAATAAGTACAGGATTATTTTTTGTTCGACGAGACAGACAACTAACCACCCGCCGAATTTCTTCATCTCTACCAATAACCGGGTCAAGTTTACCTGCTTTAGCTAACTCCGTCAGGTCGCGCCCATATTTTTCCAAAGCATCATAAGTAGCTTCTGGGTTTTGGTCTTCAACCTTGTTACTACCTCGAGCTGCTTTAATAGCTGCCTCTAGTTCTTCAAATTCAACTTGTGGAGTAGTTTGGGGGCGTTCAAAACCAGGGCGAGTTGGTAGTTGGGGAGTACCACCACCAATAAGTTTATTACCCAAACGTTTATCTTGGTGAAAGGCAAGTAGGAGGTGTTCAACAGCAATAAATTTATCTTCCCATTTTTCTCTAGCTTCATCAGCGAGGTCTAGAAAAATTTCCAGACCTTGCCCTAAGTAGAGATGTTCTATACTACCTATTTTAGGTTGGCGTTTAGCAAAAGTGTCTATTTGTTGCAGAAGGCGTTCCGGTTCTATACCAGAACGATTTAAAATTTTATTAGCTGTGCCTTGTTGTTCTAGGAGAGCAATAATTAAGTGTTCTACTTCTAGTTGTTGGTTTTGGTAGCGTCTAGCAACATCTTGGGATTTTACTATAGCATCCCAGGCTTGTTCTGTAAATTTGCTTGGGTCAGTTGGCTGCATGGATAATGGATAATGGATAATGGATAATGGATAATTGATAATGACCTCGTTGATTAATTATCAATTGTCCATTGGTAATTAAATAAAATGATAATTATATAGTAGGTTTAACCTTGCTGTAGCTTAGTTTAACCCTTGTATTTCTTAGAAAAGGAAGAAGTGAAGATGTATTATGGGTTTAACTCTAGACTGTATTTATCTACTCAATAAGTCTATAATTTTGCCAAATTATGACAAAGGTTCATAGATGTTAGCCTGATATTTTTCCAGCCAAAATATTTACCACAAATTAATCCTCCCTGAGTTTTTCAGATTAAAGAAAGATAGCCAAAAACATCATTTATTTAGCTTTGAGTTAATTACTAATTATTTATTATCAAAATAATTGGGTAATTTACCCTACCTTTACCCTACCTTTTTGAGGGAAATGTTTTTGGAGGGTTGCTCACGCACCCCCCTTTACAAAAACAACTTTCTGACTTCCTTAACTTTTTCTCTTTTCCCTCTTCTGTAATTTTTTAATTAGCACTAGCTGCAACTTCTTTTTCTGAGCTACTACTGTGAGTGCTTAACTCAATTAGCTCTACTTTATATCCATTTGGGTCTTCCACAAAAGCAATAACTGTGGAACCATGTTTCATTGGCCCTGGTTCCCTAGTTACTTTGCCTCCTTGTGCTTTTATTTGTTCGCAAGTGCCATAAATATCATCAACTCCCAAAGCAATATGGCCATAAGCGTTGCCCAAATCGTATTTATCGGTACCCCAGTTATAGGTCAGTTCTAATACTGTATGGTCTGACTCATCGCCATAACCAACAAAGGCCAGAGTAAATTCCCCACCAGGATAGTCTTTCTGGCGTAGTAGTTTCATGCCGAGGACATCGCAGTAGAATTTGAGGGATTCTTCTAAGTTGTTGACTCGCAGCATGGTGTGTAATAGTCGCATGGTCTACTCCTTATTCCTTGACTAAATCTATACTCTTTATTTTGAGGCAATTTGGTCAATATGGGGAGTAGATGTTGTGTTACTTATTCTGCTTTTTTTCCTCTATAGCCTAATTTTCTATTTTTGCCAGATTTACTGTGTCAGATTTAATATAGCAATCCTCCGCATATTCGTGTCAAAAATCTTACTGCTTTTTAGGCAACAGCGGTGCGACCCCGCGTCGGCGATAGACGCAAGCGGTCAGACCCCGCGTCGCCGCCAGGCGCAAGGGAATGCTGACCAAGAGAGGGAACGCGCACCAAGAGAGGCACTATTGCTACAGCTCATCTGGTGGGACTTTCAGTTTTTTTATTTACTTTTTGATTTGTTACGACTTATTTAGGATTTAATATTTGTTTTGTTGCAGCGATCGCTTTGTTTAAATCTGTTATAAATATAAGTTAATTAATTTTACTATTTTACTCAATTGCTATTTAACTCAACTTGACAATTAGTCAAATAGCAATCAATATTTTTATCGTTTTATTTCAAAAATTTTAGTGACTGATTTTTTCTAATCTAGACTTTTCTTGAGCTAAAGCATTCTCAATTTTTTGGATTCCTTCTAATGAGATTAATGACTTACATTGTTTGACTAAATTTTCCCATTTTAATAAGGTTTGAATTGAATTAGACTCTTCAATTTTTTTGACATAAAATTCTGACCAAAATTTAGGTACATACTTTTGCTTTCTAGTTTTTATTCGCTTGCGCCATTTAGCAAAATCAGCTTTTCTTGGTTCCTCTACTCCTAAAATTGGTGGCATATCAGCATAACTGACAAATCTACTTTTACCTTTTCCTACAACATGAATTACATATCGCCAACAGCTTATTTTGTAGATATTGTCTGATTTAATTCCTAAATGAAATGCTAGGGCCTCTCTAGTTACAAATCTATTCAATGGATGAGTACCAGTAGACTTATTTTCTATAGACTTTTTCATAAAATCTACCTTAAAGTTAAATATATTATTGTGGCCTAAGTTATTGATTTATTTGTTTATAGTTTTATTTTAAATAATACTTGGCTATTTTGTCAACATACAAAAGTAAGGTAATTTTTTTCTATAAAAAATCAATAATTAAGTCCCTATGAGGGGATAGAGTGTGGACAGTATCGAAACTAAGTGAAAGATTTTATTGTCCGAGATACACTGCTACGGACAAGTCCAAAGTCATCTCTGAGGTTTGTGTAGCATGACATGCTCTCAGAAAGTCCCGATCTAGGAGGCTAACTAATGACTGATATTGGTGCAGACTTCCTACAAGGTCTAACTGTCGATGTAAAATTTTGTCAAAAATCAGAATATTTTTTAGAAAAATGTAAAAATAGATACAGAAATAAAAATACTTTTTGTTAATGAAAATAACTTTACAATAGGGTCTGAGGATATGAAACTAAATAATGACTATCCAAATAATCGACAAGACCTTCCCACTATTAATACGATCTTTGGGGAAGAGGTGGAGAAATATAGAGGACAACATAGAGGTCAAGGATGGAATTATCCTTACCCTAGACATATCCCCATACATGGGCATCCTCCTAAAAAGATGTTTTGCACTGTCAACTATTCCTTAGGTAAGGAGAAGCAAACTGTTTCTTTTCTTCAAGCAAAAAACAATGTAGCTCAGGTTCACAAAATAAATCTATGTAATATTTTGGAACGCCGATGTTTAATAGCTAAGGCGAAAGGAGATGAAAAGTTATTGTCTTTATTAAAAGATGAATGGCAGTATATATCTTGTGGATAAATTCAATAATTAATAATTAACAATTAATAATTAATAATTACCTCTTCTTGAAAAGAAGAAGATTGGTTAAAAGGGAATTTTCTTCTTCTCTTGGTCGATTGGATATGGCGTTTTGCTCGGCAAACGACCGCTTTTTTCTCCTTTAAAGGAGAGGCTTTAAACCCTTATTTTTCAGTAAGAATATTGTGGAAGTTATCCCCAAATAATCTTAAATACTATCTCCAGCATGATAGGAACTACGAACTAAAGGACCAGAACGAACATGAGAAAAGCCCATTTGTTTAGCGATCGCCCCTAGCTGGTCAAACTCTTCTGGTGTCCAATATTTTTGCACGGGCAAATGTGCTAGGGAAGGTCGCATATACTGGCCTAAAGTTATGCGATCGCATCCTACTCTTCTCAAATCTGCCATTGCTTCTACTACTTCAGTTTCTGTTTCTCCATGTCCCAACATTAACCCAGACTTAGTGGGAATACTCGGATTTAACTCCTTAACAATTCGCAATACATCAAGCGATCGCTCATATTTTGCCCCACGACGGACAGGGCCTTGCAAACTTCGTACCGTTTCAATATTATGGTTATAACAAGCAGGATCAGCATTCACAACAACTTCAATCCGTCTTCTTTGCCTTTCAGCTAAAGAAACAGCCAACTTATCAACACCCACTCCATCTTGACCACCCCAAAAATCAGCAGTCAAGACCTCAATTTTCGCCTCTGGGGTCTGCTCTCTAATAGCTGTCATTGTTGCCACAAACCAACTAGCACCACCATCTGGCAAATCATCCCTAGCCACAGAAGTCAGTACCACATATTCCAAACCCAATAGATAAACAGCTTCAGCTACTTTTTCCGGTTCCTTTGGGTCTAAGGGCATTGGAGCGTGACCCTTATCCACTTGACAAAATGCACAAGACCTGGTGCAAGTAGGACCCATCAACAAAAAAGTAGCAGTCTTTTGGGCATAACATTCACCTCTATTAGGACAGCGACCTTCCTCACAAATTGTATGGAGCTGACGCTGCTTGATAATTTTCTGTACAGTAGAAATATCACTAGCTTTTCCCAAAGAGGGACGTAGCCACTTTGGCATACTCTGAATTTCGGCTTTCATATCTACTTGATTGAGCATTTTTTTGTAGCCTTCACATTTTTCCGATGTTGCGCTTGGACCCTCGTGGGATATCCCTAAGCCTCACGACTTAGGTTTTCTGCTTCTAGCACACCTACCTCAAAGGTAATTCCTTTTTCCGCTTTTGCGGTAGCTCTACAGACTGGTAGTGCTAGTCCAGGAGCCTGATGAAGAATAACACATTATTGTCAGAAGGGCAATATTGATTTGTCTGGGCTGATGAGGATCTACTGAAAAACAGCGCAGGTCTTCGACCAAGGTTATGATTAAAAATAAACAATAATATAGCAGTCGCCAGGGTGATTAGGAAATTATTGCTTATCTCAAATTTCGTCGGTACTACGAATTTAACTTCTGACTTCTTAATTCTGACTTCTGACTTCAGCTATAACTTTGTGGGTTTCTATATTTAGAACAGGTGAATATTAAAGCCAAGATTTAGCTATACTTATGGCTGACTATAAGAATATAGATAAGCTTAATTTGAAAACACCAACTCATCACTGGAGGGGCAAGTTGTGGCAGGACACAAAATTTTAGTTATTGATGATAGTAAAGTCATTAGAGTAAGAGTCCAAGAAATGCTTCCTCAAGGAAACTTTACTGTTATAGAAGCAAAGGACGGCCAAGAGGGACTGAAATTTATTGTTAAGGAGCGCCCTAACCTGATTATGTTGGATTTTCTGCTACCTAAAGTTACTGGTTGGCAGGTATTTCAAAAAATTCAATCCGACTCTAAACTAAAAAAGATTCCCTTGGTACTAATGTCAGGTCGAAAAGAAGAGGTAACAGATAAAATTCCTGAACCTTTTGATAAACATTATTTTGCTTTTCTAGAAAAACCTTTTGAGAAAAAAGAATTAACTGCAGCTATTAAGTCTGCTTTTGATTTGGCCAAAAAACGTCCTACCGATCAGCAAGTTGACGTTGCTGCTTCGGGAGGTAGTTCTAACGACATTCAGGCATTACAAGCTCAAGTTAAGAAAATGGAAGCTGAAATTGCGGCATTGAAAAAACAAATGACTCAACTTGTGACTATTGTCAAACAAAAGTTGAAGTAGTGAAATTAGACATTAAGTATTGGTTATTAATTACTCTAATATTTTTTCTCCAGAGAGCAGTCTAGTAGAAGTCCAGTGGGTTGTGTTAGGTTCTTACTAAAAAATATTGTTGAACTGTCAAAAATTACATTGTGCCGTAACGCACTTTTGAGTAGTTTGTAATGGACATCTCTGATAATAAAAAATTAAATCAATTATTGCACATACAGCATATTTCGGACAAATGAAGTACAATTTTGAATGGTCATTTCAGTTATCAGTTATCAGTTATCAGTTATCAGTTATCAGTGAACCTCCAACTTAAAGTCGGAGGCTTGAAATACTGAGTTAAATATTTTTTTCATCCCCTTAAAAGGGGAGGCGCATACCCTCATTTTTTGGTAAAATTATTGTAGTGTGGGCATCTTACCCGCGATAGGCGTAGCTCATAACAACGGGAAGCGCTGTAAATAATCAATTCTTTCCCTTTACTCCCTACTCCCTCTTTTCTGGATAGGTCTAATGGACTGATACAACTAAAGTGGTGCGTTACGATGAATTGCTAAATACTTTGTCACAGCTTAAATTGTAGCCATCTAACGCACCCTACTGGACTGACACACCTTAAATGGTGCAATAGATGTAGGTTGGGTTGAGGAACCGAAACCCAACAAAAATTTTGCTCCCCTACTCCCTTACTCCCCCACTCCCCTACTCCCTAATGCACTAAATTAGTTGTGTCGGTCTACTACTGGACTGTTTCATCTAAAATGGTGCAATAGAAAATGCAGGATGGGGTGATGGGGTGATGGGGTGATCGCAAAAAAAGCTCATGCACGCTCATTAGCTGAAACAGTCCACTACACTTATTGCACCATTTTAGATCGAGACTTACGCAAAATATGAAAATATATACCATCTGCAGAGGTGAATGGCAACCCCCCTACTAGATATGGTGGTTATGCGTAAGTCTTGTATATGTGTCAGTCTACTACAACAATGAATTTAAGCTTTTGTAGTAATATTGAATTCTGGCTCAATTAATAAAGCCTTTATCTACAGTAAAAGCAATAGCTATAGCCGATAGCTGATGGCTGAATGCTTACAAGAAAAATAAATTATGGTACTAAATTCAGAATTTCTCGCTCAACTCAAAACTTCTACCCCTCGACTACTGAATTTACTCGCAGGTTTTTCTCAAGTTGAGGTATTAGTAGTGGGAGATTTAACCTTGGATGAATTTATGACTGGTCAAGTTGAGCGCATTTCTCGTGAAGCACCAGTATTAATTCTGCGTCACGAAACTACAGAGCGAGTACCTGGAGGTGGAGCTAATGCGGTTTATAATTTTGCTAAGTTGGGTGCTAAAGTTAAGGTTGTTGGTTTGTTAGGAAAAGATGAGCAGGGTATTGCACTGCGTCATATTTTTGAAACTGCTGGGGTTGATACTACTGGAATTTTAGTTGACTCTAACCGTCCCACAGTGACTAAAACTAGAATCTCAGGTCATGCTCGTCAGTCTGTAACTCAACAAATTGTTAGGATAGATCGAAAATCTGATGATTTGCCAGAAGTTGATTTGCAACTGCAACTGGCGGAGTCTATTCGGCAGCAAGTTGGTACAGTAGATGCAGTAGTTTGTTCAGACTATGGAGATGGTGTTCTAACAACACCCGTTATAGAAGCAGTTATATCTCATTCTCAAAAAACTATTGTAGATACTCAGAAAGATTTACAACGTTACAAGACTGCAACTCTATTTACTCCTAATCTTCCTGAAGCGGAGAAAGCTGTGGGATATGCTATTACTAATTTTGATACTCTTTATCAGGCAGGGTGTGACTTGTTGCGGTTAACAGATGCAGAGCAAATTTTAATTACTCGTGGTGAGGAAGGAATGACTTTGTTCGATCGCATCAGTAGTTCAAGTGCTAGTCTAAATGCACCCCCTCCTTCTTTTACTATTTCTGATACTGATGATGTTGCCATATATTGTTGGCATATTCCTGCTTTTAACCGGACTGATGTTTTTGATGTTACTGGTGCTGGTGATACAGTTGTAGCTGCTTTAACTTTAGCTTTGGGTGCTGGTGCTTCTACTTGGGAGGCTGTAGTTTTGGGAAATTTGGCTGCTAGTCTGGTGGTGCGTAAATTTGGAACGGCAACTACAACAGTGGATGAACTTAGGAAGGCTTTGGAAGCATTGGTAAGTTAGGTCTAGGAGCAAATATAGTGAAGAGACAAACCTTATATTTCTCTCAACTACTAGACTGATATCAAATCTGAATAATTACTATACCCAAGTCGTCAACAACTGGAATGGAGTGGAAGCAAGCAATCTCAAGGGTTGCGCGAGATTGCTTCCCTTTGGTTACTGCCTACGACTTTTCAAGCTGAATTCTGACTCCTTTGTCAAAAACCCGCACCTTTGCCAAGATACCAAATGGCTTCTATATTTAGGTCAACTTTTTGCACCTACTGAACCGACACAGCTAATTTTGTGCATTAGGGCGGGTTTATGTAAATCTTAGGTAAACATTAAAATTCTAGCTAAAACCCGCCCCTACTATTGCATCATTTTATCTGTGTCAGTCCACTAAATTATTACCGAATTATTAATAATTCGGTAATAATTCTGGTTTAAAGCCTCCCCTTTTAAGGGAAAAAAATAAATCATATTTCCTGATCTTCAATCAAGAACGGTTTTAACCAGAGGTAATTATCAATTATCAATTATCAATTATCAATTATCAATTATCAATTAATGAACTCAGCTATTAGTTTGTTCTTTGAGCTTAACAATTAATCCTAACCCACCAACAGCTAGAATGCCAAGAATAGTTCCAGGTTCAGGAACTGAAGTCTGAGTAATAGAAGAATCTTGATAAGTGTAACCTCCTGCTCGTCCGACTTCACCTATAAAAGTGAATTTTGAAGCATTTCTCTGTAGAGTGTATCTGGGAGCATCAAAAGCAATACCAAAATCAACCGATAAATCCCAATCTGAGGGAGAAGAAAGGTCAAAACTGATAGTAGGTATTAAATCAGGACCTAAACCTCCGTCCAATGTCAAACCAGATTCTAAATCTAATTCCAATCCATCAACGCTAATTTGCCAATCTTCTAGAGTTCCATCTTCTGAAAAAAGGACAAAACCTGAATAGTCAGTGTCTTCAGGTGAGAAATTTGTCAGTAAAGGACTAACTTGAGTTCGGGTGAAATTTCCTTCAAACTCTTGTCTAATTGATTGAGCATTAGCTGTAGGTGAAAAAACTAAGCCGACAACAGACATTCCTAGAGCTACTCCAGCAGGTAGCTTTTGTAATAAAGTTTTAATCATAGTTTATACAATCTTAATTTATTAGGTTTTCTTTAAAATAAATATTAGTTGATATTCTTCAACTGGGCAACAAATATATAATTTTGATGTAAAATATAAGATTTAATTATTTAAACGACGTATATTTAACTCAAAGTAGTTCTGTATCTGAGTTATAAACAAAGAATTAAAAATGAATTATTTTCCTGAAGAACTCTATAATAACCTACCTTGTGGATATCATTTCCTAGATAAAAATGGGATATTTATTCGCATTAACGATACTGAACTCCAAATGTTGGGATATAGCCGCGAAGAAGTTTTAGGGCGGAAATTTTCTGACTTTATTACTCCTGAAAGCTTACCAAATTTTCAGAAGAATTTCTTGATTTTGAAACAGGGAGGTTGGATTAACGATATCGAATTTCAAATGCGCTGTAAAGATAGCTCCATTCTACCCATAAGTTTGAGTGCAACAGCTATTAAAGACGAAGCAGGGAACTACCTAATGAGTCACTCAGTAGTTATTAACATTAGTAAACGTAAACAAGCAGAATTAACCTTAAGTGAGTCAGAAGCAAAATATCGTAAACTGTTCAATTCAATTGACCAAGGGGTGATTTTCTGCGACGTGATTTTTGACAAAAATGACCACCCTGTTGACATTATTTATGTAGAGGCAAATACTACTGCTAGTAAGATGAATGGCCAAAAACTCCCCGGTCGATGGACGAGTGATATCATTCCAGATTTTGAACATGATTGGTTTGAAGTCTTTGCTCATGTCGCTCTCACTGGTAAAGCGGTTCGCATGGAATTACCAGATACCGACCTTAACACATGGTATGAATTCTACATCTTTAGACCAGACTACGATCGCAAAAAAAGAGTAGCATTGATTTACAAAGATATCACCGAACGCAAGCAAGTAGAACAAGAACGGGAGCGCTTTCTAGCAATTGGTTTGGATTTACAAGTGATAGCAGGTAATAAAGGATATTTCTATTGGGTTAGCCCAACTTGTGAGCAAATACTCGGCTGGGCAGCAGAGGAAATGATATCTTGTCCATGGACTGAGTTTATTCACCCTGAAGATATCAAGGCAACTATCACAGAAGCCGAAGATTTGTTTGCTGGCAAGATAACTCTCAACTTTGAAAACCGCTATCGACACAAAAATGGTTCCTACCGCTGGTTGTTGTGGAGAGCATCTCCATCCCCTAAAGAGCAGATATTATATGGTACTGCTGTTGATATTACTGAACGCAAAGAAGCAGAGTTAAGACTTCAGCAGCAAATAGCAAGACAGCATCTGATCACTGAAATCACTGAAGCAATGTACCAAAGCTTTGATATTGAGAAAATATTACAATTTGCTGTGGAGGGGGTGCGACAGTTACTACAAACTGAACGGGTGATTGTCTTTCGCTTTGACCCAGACTGGTCAGGTATAGTAGTTGCCGAATCAGTGGCTTCTGGTTGGACTTCTATTTTGAACTCAAGGATTATCGATCCCTGTTTTACGGAAAATTATGTCGAACCCTATCGCCGGGGTCGAGTATATATGAATAGTGATTTTATTGCTTCTGATGTTGAGTCATGCCACAAAGAGCTAATGGCGAACTTCCAGGTAAGAGCGAATTTAGTGGTGCCTATATTAGAAAGAGAAAATTTGTGGGGTTTAGCGATCGCTCATCATTGCTCTGCTCCTCGACAATGGCAAACTGAAGAAGTTGAACTATTGCAACAATTAGCAACCCATTTAGGAATTGCTATCCAAAAGTCGGAACTATATCAAAAAAATGCCGAACAAGCAGCCTTAATTGATATTGCTAGCGATGCGATATTTGTTCGGGATTTGTCGAACAGGATTTTATTCTGGAGTCAGGGAGCAGAACGCCTGTATGGTTGGAAGGAAGAAGAGGTGATCGATCGAGTAGTCCAGGAGTTATTTTATGCAGAATCCTTAGCTGAACAGGAAACTGCGCTGAAGATTACCCTTAAGCAAGGTAATTGGAATGGAGAACTCAAACAACTTACTAAAAAAGGTCAGGAAATCATCGTAGAAAGTCGCTGGACATTAATGCGCGATCGACAGGGTAATCCCCAATCAATTTTGATGGTCAATACCGATATTACTGAGAAAAAAGAATTAAGCCAGCAACTACTACACGCTCAACGTCTAGAAAATATAGGAACTTTAGCGGGGGGTATTGCCCACGACCTTAATAATATTTTGACTCCTATTTTGGGCTTCGCTCAACTTTTGCCGTTAAAGATTCCTAATCTAGATGAATCAAGTTTGAAACTTCTGAAAATCATTAGAAATAATGCCCAGCGTGGTGCTGATATTATCAAGCAAGTGTTGTTGTTTTCGCGGGAAATCGAATCGCAATGGGAATTGGTAAATTTAGCTCAAGTGTTAGAAGAAGTTGTTAACTTAATGAGAAGAACTTTTCCCAAATTGATTGTTATTGAAAATTATATTTCACCTAACTTGTGGCAGGTTCATGGAGATTCAACTCAACTACATCAGGTATTTATGAATCTCTGCGTCAATGCCCGGGATGCTATGCCCGATGGTGGTAAGTTAATCATCTCTGCTGAAAATCTTAGTTTAGATCGGCAATATTCTTGCACCAGTTTAAATATAGAAGTCGGCAATTATCTTTTGATTACCTTAACTGATACGGGAATAGGTATTCCTCCAGACATAATTGACCGCATTTTCGATCCTTTTTTTACAACTAAAAAACCCGGTCAGGGGACGGGATTAGGTTTGTCTACGGTCATAGGTATTGTCAAAAATCATGGTGGTACTATTCAGGTTGAGAGCGATCGCCGTTCTGGTACTCAATTTAAGATTTATCTGCCTGCATCAACAGAAATAGAAGCAACTGAAACTATAACTGTGGAGACTATACCTTGGGGTCAAGGAGAATTAATTTTAGTTGTCGATGATGAAACTCCAATTAGAGAAATTACTAAAGCTACTTTAGAAGCTCACAACTACCGAGTTATTACTGCTAATGATGGTATTGATGCGATCGCTGTTTATGCTCAACATATCCAGGATATTGAGGTAGTATTGATGGATATAATCATGCCCGAAATGGATGGTTTCACTGCTATGCGTGCCTTGAAAAAAATTAATCCCAATGTCAAACTAATTGCTACCAGTGGACTAACAACACAAGAGAAGATTTCCGCAGCAAAATTAATTGGGACTAAATCTTTTCTGCCCAAACCATACACAGCAGAAAAGTTATTGTTGAATTTACATGAAATTATTTCCTGCGATTAAGTAATTAAAAAGTTTTCCCTTTACTGTTAGAAAAAATATTTATTCAATTAAGCGTCTTTGGTTAGATTGTCTGATATTTGAATTAATATCATGTCCGGTAGCATCGGTATTGCAAGTGAGGAGGTAAGGAAGAAGGCTCATATTATCTAGGAGAGAAGGAATAAGAAAAGGAAAAACCTTACATAAGGTAAATATTTCCCCAACTTTTACACGCTCCTATACCAGCGAACATGATATAAAATATCCTGCAATTAAAATGATAATTGTAAATATCAAATCTGGTAGTATTTTTCTTCTAAAAAAGTCTAAAAATAGGCTTTATGCTAAGATTTTGTATTTTCGGATATCTAAGATTTTTCCCAGTTTATTATATTATTAAAAAAAATATAGCAATTCCCAAGAAGCGTGAGGTACAAAATTCGTTTGTTTTAGGGAACAGGGAATAGGGAATAGGGAACAGGGAACAGGTATGGAGGGAACAGGGAATAGGGAATGAGGAATCAGGAATAGAAAAGAAATTAAAGAGCTTGTGTACCTCATAAGCTTGAGAAACGCTATAACTTTATGAATAATAAGGATATTAGAATTCGGAAGTAGTGAAGTGTGATAATTGATAACTAACACTCCCTCCTCCCTATTCTCTATTCCCTTATTTCTGATAAGAGTGTTTTGCTAATCAACTAAGGCATGAATCAGAATATCTGTAAGAGATTTTTGCTTAATTTCATACCATAATTTTGTATCTACAATATCACATTTTGCACCAGCATCAACAAGATGATCGTCCAGGTAAGTCAGATGTTCTTTTGTAATTGGGTCTTCTCCTATCTGTAAAAAACTAATTCCTAATTCATAACTATTTTCTGTACCTGGAATTAAATCAATTTTTTCAGTGGCATTCATAATTAGATCGATTAATAATTCTTGCTCGTCAGATATTTTGTCTACTAATACTAAGATAATATCTCCATTTTTAGTTTGCTTTGCATCTCTACGCTGAAAATAGTCATCAATAGCATCTTGTAAACTACTTACTAAATCGATTGTTTCGGGAGGATTTTTGAGTTGAAATAGTTGGGCTAATTTTATGACTTCTGTGTTTGTATGCTTTATAAAAGGATTAGATGCAAAGTACACTGTAATTCCATCATGATCTAATAATTGACAATATTTTGCTAAATCAATGATTTTTGTTTGTGCTGCCACCCAATGTTCATAATACTTATAGGAAGAAGACCAGCTTTCAGGACTTCTGGCAAAAATAAATGTGTAGTCTCTATTTTTCAGTAATGAATTGTTATCAAACATATACTTTCTACCTAGAATTTTAGTTAGGAACAATTAGCTTTTTGTACTATGATCAAAATAGTAGCAACCTGAATTGATATATGTCTATTAAATTAATCTGAAATTACATCAAATAGGGAGTAGTTATCATGAATAGGAATGGGAACAAGTAGTGATATCAAATCCGGTTAATTGCATATATAATCTGGTTATACGATCTATGTTTATAATTCTATCTATACTTCAATCTCCCCAGACTCCCCAGACTCCCCAGACTCCCCAGACTCCCCACACGCCCCATCTCCCTAACTAGGTATTAATACTGTTGCTGCATAGCGATTTGGAGATAGGTATTTTGCTGCTAAATTGAGTAATTGTTTTGGTTGAAATGCTGCTATTTTTTTTGGATAAGTTATTGCTAACTCTGGGTTAGCTATAGTAAAATAATAGCCATAAAGACCTGCTAATTGTCCAGGACTTTCGGTGGAAAAAGCATAATCATTACATAATAAACGTTTACATCGAGCTAGTTCTACTTCAGAAATCTCCAAAGTCAATAACTCATCAAGGCGATCGCCAATCCTCGCTTCTACTTCTGGAATATCTTTTGGTTCTAGCATAGCGCTAATTGTAAACAAACTTGAGTCTTGCTGTAAGGAAAAATTACTACCAATTCCTTGTACCAAAGCTAAATCTTCTCGCAATTCTCTGACTAACCTAGAACTTCTTCCCTCCGCCAAAAGCACTGACAGCAAATCTAACCCATAAGCATCATCTAATTCTTCTACTCCTGGTCCGATCCAAGCCATTGTCAGGCAACCTTGTTCTAATCTAGGTAAATGTATTTCCTGACGACGAACTTTAGTTATTAATGCTTCCCCTTCTATTTCAACTTGCGGACAGTCAGAACATTTTGGCAAAAATTGTTCAAAAGCTGTACTAACTAATTCTATGACTTGTGTTTGCTCTACTCCCCCAACAACTACCACTGCCATATTTTCTGGTTGATAGTGATAACGATGGAAACAACGCATTTCATTCACTTCTCGCTCTCTTAACAGTGCTTCTGTTCCCATCACTGAACGTCCATAAGGATGAAGTTGGTAAACATTTTCCATTAATGCTTGAAAACCTAGATCATCTGGAGAGTCTTGTGACTGGCGAATTTCTTCAAGTACAACTTCTCGTTCTCTGGCAAATTCTGATTCTGGTATGGAAGCTCGCAATAACAATTCTGCCAGTGCTGGTACTATTTCTTCTATATATTTAGCTGCAGTGGTAATAAAAAAGTGAGCATAGTCGTGGCTAGTAGCTGCATTTGCTATTCCACCACGGTTTTCAATTATTTGATCAAATATACCAGGACCTAATTTTTCTGTTCCCTTAAAAATCATGTGTTCTAGGAAATGGGCCATACCTGACCAGCGATCTGGTTCTTGCCTAGCGCCTGCTCTTACCCAAACATCTACGACCACTACCGGAGTGGCTGGAATATATTGATGAATAACTGTTAGACGATTATCTAGCTTTACTATATGAGCTGGAAATTTAGGACTAGAAGTTGCTATAGACAATTGTTTTAATAAAAAAATTTAGTCTAGTATTTCCATATATATTTTAAAGGTTTCTCATTGGGCAATTTGTAAAATTTAATACTAATATCATGTCGGGTTAAATAGTTATAAATAAGGACCGAGGAGTCAGGAGTCAGGAGGAAAGAATAGGGAATTTTAAGTTATAAGGAGGAGAAAGCTTTTTTATCACTAATTATCCGGACATAATATAATCTCAAATCTGCTTACTTTGGCAAATAAAGTTCTAAAAAAGGCAAAAACTCCCATTTTGGTAGGTGTTTGGAGACTAAACCCCTACGGGGCGTGAATTGTACCGATACTACCTAATTTGATATAATATTGTGTCTCTTTGAATACCTACTGGACTGTTTCATCTAAAATGGTGCATTAGGGAGTAGGGGAGTGGGGGAGTAAGGTAGGGACGTTGCATAAGGGCGTCCCTACGGGAGAAAGACTGTTGTTTGGTTTCGTCCCTCAACCCAACCTACATCTATTGCACCATTTAAGGTGTGTCAGTCTACTACAAGAAAAATTTTACAGCGGTTTTCATTTTAGTAGACCACAGTAGGGACGTTGAATACAACGTCCCTACAAGGTTTTGGTTATAGCGATGTAGTTCATCAATTTGAAAAGCGCTGTAGGGAACAGGAAATAGGAGCAGGGGAAAATTTGCAGAATTGCTTATTGCTGAAAGCTTGAAAAAAAAGCGTAGTCAAATCTCAAATAATGATTGACTACGCTGAATTTTAAATAAATATTAGATTCAACTGCCTTAGTTTTACTTCTAAGTGCAGTTACAAAATGTTTTATTAGAACTCTGAACTACCCACGATAATACTATCACGACGGACATTACCTATGTTAACCGCTGTGAGATTATCCCCTCCAAAAGTGCTAATAAAGATTGGTTCATTTGGACCAGGAACAGTTTGAACAAAAATTGCTGCCTGATCTGAATTTAGCTCTTGCCGAACTGTATAAGTAGCATCTGCTAAGTTTGAGAAGCCATAGCTACCGTTAGCATCACTGGTAACAAATAGTTCATTCGCATCTCGAACAGAGTTGTTATTCTGATCCAAGTAAACAACAATACCACCAATACCAGGTTCAGTACCATCTAAGAAGCCGTTGCCATTGAGGTCTTCAAAAGTTACCCCACCTATACTACCAGTACCTGTAGGTGGTAAAGGTTGTACGGGTGGTATTGGTTGTGGGTTAGCACTATTACCAAAGTTGACAAAGTTAGCATCATCTCCTGCAAATAGGGTAACAGTTGGGTCTTGAGTAGTTTGGAATAGACCTGGTGGTGGCACCTGTCGAACTGTATAAGTACCAGGTGGTAAATCTGTAAAGTCGTATACTCCCAATGAATCTGTAACAGTCTCGCGTTCCTCATTGTCAAGGATTAAGTTACCGTTGCGGTCAAGGAATACAGTAACACCAGGAATACCATTATCTCCTGGATCTATCTGACCATTACCATCAATATCGTTGAAAACAATACCACCGAGATCAACAACAGGAAGCACAGCAGGTGGCAGATTTGTTGGATCGTTGGCAAAGTTAACAAAGTCAGCGTTATCCCCTGCTGCCAGAGTGATTATTACAGGTTGTGGAGTCGTAGAGTCAGTGAAACCAGGGAATGGTTCCTGACGAACAATATAAGTTCCTGGATCTATCTCAGGGATATCATAGCGACCAAATTGGTCTGTCAAAGAAAATCGTTCGTCATCATCTCGTTCCCCGTTTTCGTTAGCATCTATGTAGATAATAGCATTAGGCAATGGTCGGTCACCATCTAGTGGTTCTGCCTGACCATCTCCGTTATCATCTATAAATGCAATACCAGAAATATTAGCACGGCCAATAGGAGGAAGTACGGGAGATTGACCGAAATCAACTACTAGGTTAGAGTTCTCAAACTCGTCAATAGTAATTGTCAGATCCGTTAGAGTTGTAGGAATAAAGCCTTGTGAAGTTGCAGTTGGATCATTCGGATCTGTAATAACATCTCGCGGAATAATTCGTAGCGTGTAAGTACCTGGCAACAGACCAACAATTGCATATTCTCCGTTTGTGTCTGTGAAAGTATTAGGTTCTTCTAAGCCATCAAAACGGCCATTGTTGTTGATATCAACATAGATTTGGAAACCAGGAACACCCCTTTCTACAAATTCATCAGGATCAAGGACACCATTGCCATTAGTATCGCCAAAGTCTTGGATACCATTACTGTTAAAGTCTTCAAATACAGTTCCAGTAATTAGAGTTTGCGGTTGGTTCCCAAAGTTGTAAACGGTACTGAGACCATCACCAACAGTTATCAAAGCTGTTGGAGTTGTCTGAGTAAAGCCTGTGCGCAGAATTTGTAGAAGCTGATACGAACCTGAATCTACATCAGATACATCTAAACCAAAACTACCACCAGGACCACTAATTTGATTTGGTTCAAAGCCTTGTATCTGACCATCTGCTTTTGTGTCTAGGAATACTTCAACACCAGGTAAACCAACTTCCCCTAGTAGAGGTTCAAATAGTCCGTTACCGTTGTTGTCAGCAAATACAATACCACTAACAGTATCTTCCTGTGGCGATCTGACATTCACACCGAAGTCAATATCAAATACACTTTGACCAAAGGGAAGATTAATTGGCTCTGTTGAGATATTGGGATCTGCTGCTGGTGGCACCTCACCAATAAAAACAGTAACAACTGGACGAGTGCTTGTTCGGAACAAGTTTTCTTGGCGAACAACATCAACTGTGTAAATACCAGGAAGTACACCGTTAAATGTATAACGACCATCAGGGTCTGTGAACGTTTCAGGTTCGTCTATATCGAGTCTACCATCGCCATCTATGTCTTCCCCTTCATCTAGTACCCCGTTAAGATTGAGGTCTTCATTGCTATCTAGTTCTCCATCACGATCTATATCTAGGAAAACTTGAGCTGTAGGAATGCCTGGTTCAGTGAAGGTTATCCCATCAATTATACCGTTATTGTTGAGGTCTTCGGTTGGGTCTAGTATTCCATCATTGTTGATATCTTCACTGCTGCCAGTAGTATCTCGTACCCCATTGTTATTCTCATCAGTAAAGATGAAACCACTAATAACAGTGTTCGGGTCAAAGATGCTGGTATCACCAAAGTTGTAGACAACCGTCTGACCAGGAACAACGGGAACTAAAGGAGTAGGAGTAGTGTTAACAAAGCCTGCTGGTGGTGTTTCCCGAACTCTGTAGTTCCCTGGTCGCAATGTAAAACTATAGAACCCATTAGGATCTGTGCGGGTAACTGGTTCATTGGCTTCTGCGAAACCGTTATTATTGAGGTCTACAAAAATTTCGACATCTATTAGTCTTGGTTCATCAGGACCGGCTAAACCATCAGCATTGCGATCGTCAAATTTAACGCCAGCAATTGTACCCCTGGCCTCTGTATCTGGGATAACTGAAGGAGGTGTTACTGTTGCATCAGGTTGGTTTCCAATATTGACGAAATCAATATTGTCACCGTCAGCTAAGTTAATTATTGGATCTGGAGTAATTTGGGTGAAACCTGCTTGTTGAACTTCCCTGACTGGATAAGTATCAGGTGGTAAATTCTCAAAGCTATAGCGACCATCTGCATCAGTAATAGATGTTGGTTCACCCGTGTCTAGAACTCTATTGTCATCAAGGTCTAGATAAATAGTGAATCCAGGAAGACCAGATTCATCAGGATCTATTGCATTGTTACCATTGATATCATTAAATTTAGTACCAGCAATTCGGCCTGTTCCTGTTAATTGGCTAGCAGTTCTAGTTTCATCTGTTGCTTCTGGAGCTGGTTCTGGTTCTGGCGCTGGTTCTATAGGTTGCTCTGGTTCTATAGGTTGCTCTGGTTCTGGCGCTGGTTCTAAAGGTTGCTCTGGCACTGGTTCTAAAGGTTGCTCTGGCGCTGGTTCTAAAGGTTGCTCTGGAACTGGTTCTATAGGTTGCTCTGGTTCTGGCTCTGGAGTTGGTGGAGCGATCACAGCATTACCCACATTCAATACAAGACGCGGATCACCTTGTAGAACATTAATAGGTTGAGTTAAAGTAATTTCCTGATCTGGAGTAGTTTTGACAAAACCCGGTTGAGGTATTTCCCGTAAAAAGTAAGTTCCTAGTGGAAGATTATTAAAGCTAAAGTCACCATTAACATTTGATATTGAAGCTGGTTCTTCAGGGTCTAGTATATTGTCTCCATCAAGGTCTAAGTAGAGAGTAAAGTTAGCTAAACCAGGTTCTCCTGGATCTAAGACTCCATTGGAATTGAAATCGTTAAATTTATTACCGATTAAATCACCCTGTAGGAAGGGAGTGTCAGGAACTTGACCGATATTAACAAAGTTTGCATCTTCCCCACTGGTAACAACAATTACTGGATCTGGTGTTGTTAGGGTAAAACCAGGTTGAGGTACTACTCTGACAACATATTCATCTGGAGGTAGAGTATTAAAGCTGTAGAAACCTCGATCGTTAGTAATTCTGAAAGGTTCCTCTTGATCAAAGATACCATTTTCATTGAGGTCTAAATAAACAGTAAAGTTTGATAGACCTATATCTCCATCTGATATACCTATATTTTGTAAAATATCTGGTACAACTAGATCTGTTAGATCAATGGCTCCATTACCATTGTTATCTAAGAAAACAATACCTGAGATTGCATTAACTTCAGCATTACCAAAGTTAACACCAAACAAGGTTTCCCCATCTGGTATATCAACAGTCCGAGATTGGGTTGTTACATTAAATCCCAGTTGTTCTTCCGCTTCCCGAATAGTGACTAGGCGGTTTGCTGGTAAATTAGCTAAGAAGTAACTGCCATTTGCGCTAGTAATATCGAATGGTTCACCAACATCTAGAATCTCATTACTATTAAGGTCTGCATAGATAGTAAAGTTTGGTAGACCAGGCTCATTAGGGTCTAAGATGCCATTAGCATTTGCATCGAGATATTTAACTCCTTCAACATTACCTGTACCACCAGGAGTAACTATACCAATATCTTCAACCACAGTTGGTGGTAAATCTTCTGTACCAGTGAAAATAATTACTGGGTTAGGAGTTGTTCTTGCTTCGTCTAAGTCTCGTACAACATCAACGTTGAATAGACCAGGTGTTACTTCTATGAATGAGTAAAAACCAAATTCATCAGTTATACTGACAACTTCCCCTTCATCTAGAATGCCATTTCTGTTTCCGTCAAGAAATACTTCGCCACCAGAAATTCCAGGTTCATCAGAGTCACGAATACCATCAATGTCTAAGTCTTCAAATAATACACCACTGATGTTACCTGTACCTGGGCCAGTTATCGCGTTACCGAATGGAAAATCTGAAACAGTAGGCTGGTCTATGTTCAAGGTAACAAATACAGGATCTGGGATAGTTTGCTGGAAACCTGGCTGCGGAATTTCCCGAATACTGTAAGTTGAATTCAGCGGTAGATTGGTAAAAGCAAATTCACCATCATCTCCACTTATTGATGAGGGTTCTTCAGGGTCTAACTGATTATTATTATTTTGATCTAAGTAGATAGTAAATCCAGGTAAACCTGGTTCTGCGGGATCGCGAAAGCCGTTACGGTTAAGGTCATTGTACTTGACACCAAAAATGCTACCAAGGCCAGGTGGTGGTGGTGGTGGAACAGGGCCACCTACTTTACTACCAAAATTGATCCTGATATCTCTGACCATATCCGCATTGACTACAGGTACTGGGATTGGTTCTTGTATAACAGTTGAAACAGTACCAGGAGGGGGAATTTGTCTGAGTGGATATTCACCATCTAGTAATCCTAAGAAGCTATAGGCACCATCTGGACGACTAACTGAAAATAATTCACTAGGATTTTGCAGACCATCATTATTTTGATCCACAAAAACTGTAACACCGGATATTGTTTGGTCTTCTGAATCAAAGACCCCATCACCATCTACATCATTAAATGTGACACCTACTATATTGCCAGCCCCGCCAAGTTGGGCGGCTTGTCTTTCATCACTCACGTTCTAACTCCTCCACCAAAAAATCTATAGTTAATAGTGATTTGTATTTAACTAATGGCTAAAAACCACCAAATCAAGAATACAGATATACATTAAATCAATATGATGCTTATCACCCATGACGAGTAAAGCTAAAGCGCAGACGCTGAGGATTATATCAGGTTGATAAGAATGTGACAATTAGATTGGAAAATATACTAGAATAATTTAATCTTAAGGCCATAAGCAAAATTTAACTATTCAATTTAGTAAGATTAAGCACCCCCCTATTTAATGGGTGGGTGCTATCTGGTGTCGGGACGTTGCTTATCCCTGACAAGTTCCTATTCCAGAGAAAATTTATTCTATTTTCTCAAAATGCAGAAATATAGATAAACTTGGATAGGAGATGAAAAAAATCAACTTCAGTATTTCAATACCACATACTTCAGAATTCGGTACTGATAACTGATAACTGATTTAATAGGCATCTTGTAATTCGTAAAATTCTGGGGAAATATAATCCTTACGCAACGGCCAACCTACCCAGTCTTCCGGCATCAAAATTCGTTTGAGATTAGGATGTCCTTCGTAGACAATGCCATACATATCATAAGATTCCCGCTCTTGGAAATCTGCTGACTTCCAAATCCAATAAACTGAAGGAACTCTAGGATCGTCTCTGGGGATAAATACTTTTACCCGTACTTCTTCTGGTTGGTCTACATCATCACTGACTTTGACCAAGTGATACATACTTACTAAGTCTTCTCCAGGTCCTGCATCATAAGCACATTGACACTGTAGATAATTAAAGCCATAAGCATACAAAGCTGTGGATAGGGGAATTAAGAAATCCCTGTCAACTTTGATAATTTCTACTCCCAGATGATCGGGTTCTAAGAATTGATGCTCAAAACCATTCTCTGCCAGCCATTGTGAAACTTTACCTGCTTCAACTACTGGAGCTTCTTCTGATTCAGCCACGACTTACCTCCTCTGTTTGTGTAGCTTGCAGTGCTGGTGGTACTGGCATACCTATTGCTTCTGTTAGCTCTTTTGGTGGTGCTTGACGGTCAGATGTCTGTAGATATTGACCATTCAGAATTGGTTCAACTACTTTCATATTGTGCTTAACACTGTAGTAACGATGAGCTTGCAAGAGTTTACCCCTCTCTTGCAAGGATTCATTGGCAACTTTTTTCCTCAGCTTGATGACAGCATCAATAATTGCTTCTGGACGTGGTGGACAGCCAGGAATATACAAATCCACTGGAATTAATTTGTCTACCCCACGAACTGCTGTTGGTGAGTCCATGCTAAACATACCGCCTGTGATTGTACAAGCACCCATGGCAATGACATATTTAGGTTCTGGCATTTGCTCATAAAGCCGTACCAAGGTAGGACCATATTTCATGGTGATTGTACCAGCAGTAATTAGTAAGTCTGCTTGTCTAGGGCTGGACCGTGGTACTAAGCCAAAGCGGTCAAAGTCAAATCTGGAGCCGATGAGAGCTGCAAATTCAATGAAACAACAAGCTGTACCATACAAAAGAGGCCATAAACTAGAAAGTCTAGCCCAGTTGTAAAGATCGTCAACTGTAGTTAAAACTACATTCTCTGAAAGTTCTTGAGTAACTTCGGGGGGTTGCTCAATTGGATTAATAATTTTTGGTTTTTGATTAGGACTTAAGACCATTCCAAAGCTCCTTTGCGCCATGCGTACACTAGAGCAATCACTAAGATTGCGATGAAAATTAGGGCTTCTATAAAGGCTAGGAGTCCCAACTGATGAAAGGCCACTGCCCAAGGATATAGAAATACTGTCTCTACATCAAAGATGACAAAGACAAGAGCGAACATATAGTAACGGATATTGAACTGTATCCATGCTCCACCAATTGGTTCTACACCGGATTCATAGGTCGAGACTCGCTCTGGGCCACGGGTTTTGGGCCGCAGTAGCTTAGATGCAGTTAAGGCAAGGATTGGTACTAGGCTGCTAATTATGAGGAAACCTAGAAAATACTCGTAACCACTAAGAACAAACACAATTAACCTACATTTTCTAAATAACTAGGACTCTTAGTCTGTGAATATTATAGAGACCATAAGAGTTATTCTACTGCTAGTCCAGATAATAAGTCAAAAGTCTAACTTTAAAAGTCAAAAGTTGAAAATAATATCATGTCCGGTTAAACAGTCTTCATTAATTGATAATTGATAATTACCTCTCCCTTTTAGGGAGAGGATTGACGAATCAGGAAAAGATTTATTTTTTTCCCCTTGAAAGGGGAGGCTTCAAGGCGTGAATGGTCTAATTATTTAATTGTTTAATTATTAATTATTTCGGTAAATAACGAGGGAGGAGTCAGGAGGTACGGACGTTGCATGCAACGTCCGTACGGAGTCAGGAGGGAAGAAACGATAAAGAAGAAGGAAGAGGAAGAAGAGGAGAATAAGCAGAAAGTTTTTTTATCACTAATTATCCGGACATGATATGACCCATCAATTCTAAATAGTTATCTCAAGTCAAAAGTTATAGGTCAAAAGTCAAAATTCAAAAGTTAAAACTAACCAATCAGTTCTAAATAGTCAAATTCTGTAATAATAATTAAAAATATTTTCATAATCGCTAATTCAATCCCTGGGAACTATGAGCGAGGAAACGACTGAGGCCAACACACAGGATGAGGCCAACATAGAGGAACTGGATCGATATGAATGTCGAGCCTGTGGCTATGTATATGAACCTAATAAGGGAAGTTCTACGGGAAAAATTCCACCGGGAACTGCTTTTTCAGATTTGCCTTCAGTTTGGCGCTGTCCTGTTTGTGGAGCGTCTAAAGTCCAATTTATGAATGTTGGACCGATTGAAGGCCCTTCAGGATTTAAAGAAAACCTTGGCTATGGTTTTGGTGTTAATACTCTCACACCCAGCCAGAAAAATCTTCTAATTTTTGGTGGATTAGCCCTGGGATTCTTGTTTTTCCTGAGCTTATATGGTTTACGATAAGATGGCCATAAAGATAATTGATAATTGATAATTGATAATTGATAATTAGAGATAGTTTTAATTATTTATTATTCATTATTCATTATTCATTTAATGAATGATTAAATTGTGATGCACTCAATAGTAAAATTCTGGAAACAAATTTTCATAGTATTAGCAGCAGTTATACTTTGTAGCGGTTGCAAAAATGCTTTTTTACCACCGATGAGTTACAATCCCTGGGAGGTAATTCAACTACCAACTGAGGTTACGTTGTTTGATATCGGATTTACAGACGATCTTGACCATGGTTGGATTGTGGGTGGTGATACAACTATTCTTGAAACTACTGATGGTGGCGAAACTTGGCAACCTAAAAGTATCGATTTAGAGGAAAAATCTCGCTTGACATCAGTAAGTTTTAATGGTAATGAAGGGTGGATTGTCGGACAACCTTCTTTACTTTTGCATACTGATGATGGAGGAGAGTCTTGGAGTCCAATTCCTCTAAGTTCTAAACTGCCTGGTGCTCCTAATACAATTGTGGCTCTGGGGCCAAATTCTGCGGAAATGACGACTGATGTAGGAGCTATCTATCGGACTGAAGATGGAGGATACAATTGGCGTGCTCAAGTGGAGGATGCTGTGGGAGTAGTGAGAAATATTTCTCGTTCTGCTGATGGTAAATATATCGCTGTTTCGGCAAAAGGCAACTTTTATTCTACTTGGGCACCTGGGGAAAAATCTTGGACTCCTCATAACCGTCAGAACTCTCGCCGTTTGGAAAATATGGGTTTTGGTGATGATGGTGGTTTGTGGTTATTAGCGCGTGGAGGTCAACTGCGGTTTAGCGATCCGGAAAACCTAGAAGAGTGGGGAGAAGCTATTACTCCTGAGTATGCTACAAGTTGGGGTCTTTTAGATTTGGCTTATAGAACTCCTGATGAAATTTGGGTTTCTGGCGGTAGTGGTAATTTACTTCGCAGTACCGATGGAGGTCAGACTTGGGAAAAAGACCTTGATGTAGAGAATGTTCCTGAAAATTTCTACAACATTGTATTTATCAATTCAGAAACAGGTTTTATTCTTGGTCAAAGAGGAACTATGCTCAAATATAATAGTTCAGCAGTTTCAGAGGCGGTTTAAAAACAGAAGCTATCCGACTATAACAATAGAAAAATATCATTGTTTATCACTTAATTGGGTAGTATTACTCAAACGGCAAGATATGATTTCTTTGTATTGTTTTATTTGCTGAAAATCAGTCTGAATGTGTTAGAATTGATCCCGTCTGGCTAAGAGATAAAAATGACAGATGTAAAAAAGACAAAAAGTTAGTCTATTTTTACTCTGGAAAAAGACAAAAAACTCATCCCATTTATAACTATGGTATGAGCAATTTAGAAAAGTTTTAAGACTATCATATATAAATGATGGTTTAAGATTATTTGGGAGGAAAAAATTAGATGGCTGGTGGCAGTACAGGTGAACGTCCATTTGGAGACATTATCACAAGCATTCGTTATTGGGTAATTCATAGTATCACTATTCCAGCTCTGTTTGTTGCAGGTTGGTTATTTGTGAGTACCGGGTTAGCTTATGATGTTTTCGGTACACCTCGACCTAATGAGTATTACACTCAACAAAGACAAGAATTACCAGTTGTTTCAGACCGTTTTGAAGCAAAACAACAAATTGATGAATTTATCAAATAGATAAAAAATAAGGAGATTAAAATAATGACTAGCGGAAATCCAAATCAACCAGTTAGCTATCCAATTTTTACAGTTAGATGGTTAGCAGTTCATACTCTTGGTGTACCTACAGTTTTCTTTTTAGGTGCCATCGCAGCTATGCAGTTTATTCAAAGATAGGAGCATAAGATAATGCCTTTAGACCGTAATACTAATACTAATCAGCAACCAGTAGAATTAAACCGTACTTCTCTCTATCTTGGTTTGCTCTTAGTTTTTGTTCTTGGTATTCTGTTTTCTAGTTATTTCTTTAACTAATTTGGGAAACGGAATTGAGAAATTTCTACCTATACAAGTTATCATATTTTGCTAATGTATAGGTAGTAGAATCAACTAAAAAGTTAACAATTAGATTGTTTACAAATTTCTTTGAAATAGTAGTTAGTTTTGAAATAATTGAGGTGAAGTATTATGATGTCTGAACCAGGAAGAATTCCTTTATGGTTGGTTGCTCTTGTAGCAGGAACTGGTGTACTTGTAGTTGTTAGTCTTTTCTTCTACGGAGCTTATGTTGGTGTAGGTTCTTCTTTATAAGAAAAAGTAGAAGTTTGACTTAGTTAATACTCAGATTATAGGATTTAGTTTTCTGAGATTTTGTTGAATAATTCCACTTTTTTGAGAGTGGAATTATTTTTTTTACCCTAATTTTTGATTCAGATAGCGATCGCTACTGATATCATGTCCGGTAGCATCGGTCTTGTAAGGTAAGGGTAAAGAAGAAGGCTTTAGTTATCTAGGAAAGAAGGCTTTAGTTATCTAAGACAGAAGGGTTAAAAGCACAAAAAAACTTAAATTTCCCATAGATATTAACGGTTAGGTTGACACAAACGATACCAGCGGACATGATATGATATAAAGCAAATCAGTGTAATTGAATAAGAAGATGATGATACAGCGCTTCCCGTTGTTATGAGGTACAAAATTTTAGGTTTGAGGGAACAGGTATGGAGGGAATAAGGAATAGAAAATAATAAAAACAACTGTACCTTATAGCTTTGGAAACTGCTGTAATTAGTAGTTTTTATAATTGTAATGAATTATAGTATTTTATCAAGCGCTTGATAACCATAAACAATGAGATTTTAGAGGCAATTTCAATCATTCTCTAACTGCAATAAACATTCCTGAAACACATAATTTACTACGGCAAATAATCTCTCTAAATCTCCAATATTATAACTGATAATATTTCTGGTAAAAATATCTCCTTATAAACAATGAGATTTTAGAGGCAATTTCAATCATTCTCTAACTGCAATAAACATTCCTGAAACACATAATTTACTACGGCAAATAATCTCTCTAAATCTCCAATATTATAACTGATAATATTTCTGGTAAAAATATCTCCTTCCAATTTACCAAACTGCCAAACTTGACCATTAGAAACAATACCAAAAATTGTTTGTTCTAAATCGTTGTTAATTTTCTGTACTGCAACTAATTCAGCCAAACATTGACCCCATCCTTCTACAAATTTATCTTGCTTTGCCTCGACTACTAAAAAATATGGTTTATCAAAAATAACTGTAGTTAAAGGATGGCGTTTTGCCACTATATAATCTGGTTGCCCAGAAAGATTTTCATCGTAAGTTAATGTCTGATGACTCCAAAGAGTTAATTTTTTTCTATACATTTTCCAGACTTCTTTTAACACTGGATAAATAAGGTTTTCACAAATAGCATCTTCTGAATTATCAACAACACCATCTGTAAATAATAATTCTAGTTCTGCTTGAAAAGTCTGAGGTACAGCAAGTTCAAGTTCGTTGATAAAATCTGATAAAATATACTTAATTTGAAACTCTTGGGCGACTGCTGCAATATTTTTGTAGTTACTGAATGGCATAATTTAATCCTCCGTTTTAATCATTCTCTAACTGCAATAAAAATTGCTGAAATATACTTAATTTGAAACTCTTGGGCGACTGCTGCAATATTTTTGTAATTACTGAATGGCATAATTTAATCCTCCGTTTCAATCATTCTCTAACTGCAATAAACATTGCTGAAATACATAATTTACTACGGCAAATAATCTGTCTAAAGATTCAATGTTATAACTGACAGTATTTCTGGTGAAAATATCTCCTTTCAATTTACCAAATTGCCAAACTTCACCATTAGAAACAATGCCGAAAATTGTTTGTTCTAAATTGCTATTAATTTTCTGTACAGCTAACAATTCAGCCAAACATTGACCCCATCCTTCTTCAAATTGATCTTGCTTTGCTTCAACCACTAAAAAATAGGGTTTACCAAAAATCATTCTGCCTAAAGGACTGAGTTTAGCCACAATATAATCTGGTTGTCCTGAAAGCTTTTCATCATAAGTTAAAGTCCTATGACTCCAAAGCATTAATTTGTCATAATAGGGTTTCCAGACTTCTCTTAAGATTGGAAAGATTAAATTCTCACAAATAGCATACTCTGAACTGTATACAGATAAGTTAGAAATTGCAAAATCTAACTCCTCTCTAAAATTCTGATTTATGGAAAATTTAATTTCATTGACAAAATTTGTATAAATATATTGAATTTGAAATTCTTGGACGACTGCTTCAATATTTTTGTAATTACTAAATGGCATGATTTAATGGATAATTGATAATTGATAATTGATAATTGATAATTGATAATGGATAATTGATAATGGATAATAAAAAGTATCTATAATTATCAATGTTATTGTAGTTCAATATATTGAATTTGAAATTATTTCATTACTTCTGCAATATTTTTGTAATTACTAAATGTCATAATTTAATGGATAATGGATAATGGATAATTGATAATTGATAATTGATAATGGATAATGAAAACTATGTCTAATGAGGGTTTGCTGAAAAAGTATTATAGATGAGGTTAGGAATCAGCAGTCAGGTAGGGGAGTCGTCGGATTGGCGACGTACAGGATAAATAGAAATTATAGAGGAGGTAGTCGGATATTTCGTATCTTGATTTTTCTGCTCTTATTTAGCTAATATCAAATCCGGTAGCATCGGTATAAAAAAGTAGAGAAACCGGGTTGGTATCAAATACCCTACAATACTAACATTGACCTCCCACAAACCCGGTTTCTTATTACTCCGAAGCCAGCAGATTTGATATAAAATCCTAACTTTTTGAACATAAGCAACCTAAAAGCTTAAACTTTTTGATACCTAAAAATACTAAAACATTTACCTCTAAAGACTTTAATATTTAATCAGTAAACCCTAATTATCAATTATCCATTATCAATTATTAATTACTAAAGCTCCTTCCATTTTACTCAACCAATCTATTAAACTTTCTAACTGTTTATCTGCACTTAAAACACCTAATCCTCTGACTGTAACTTTACCCTTACTAAAGACAAAACGAGATTGTAAATGACCAGGTAATTTCTCCTTCAATAAATTCCATGCAGGTTCCTCCATTGGTGTTTCTAAAACAACGTGTTGTTTACCCTCTACTTTAATCCGAGAAAACCCTAATTTTTTAGCAATTTGTTTTAATTGCATCATCCTTAATAACTGTAAACCAGCTTTCGGAATTGCACCGTAGCGATCGCTCCACTCAATTTCTATTTGATTCAATTCTTCCCGACTATTTGCAACAGCAACCGATCGATAAGCACTCATTTTTTGGTCTAAGTCTGGAATATAATCTGCGGGAATGAATGCAGTCAAAGTCAGGTCAATTTGTGTATCATCAACTTGAGGAATTTCCTGACCTTTGATTTCCCGAATTGCCTCTTCTAACATTTCTGTATACAGATCGAATCCGATAGTGTTCACCTGACCAGACTGCTCTGCTCCCAAAATATCCCCCGCTCCCCGAATCTCCAAATCTCGCATTGCCAACTGATACCCAGACCCTAATTGAGTAAATTCCTTAATTGCCCGCAACCGTTTTTGCGCCTCATCTGTCAGCGCTGCTCCACCAGAAGCAGTAGTCGGATAAAATAACCAAGCATGAGCTTGCACTCCCGCACGACCAACCCTTCCCCGTAACTGATACAACTGGGACAACCCAAACTTTTGAGCATCTTCTATTAATATAGTGTTGACGCGGGGAATATCTAAACCAGATTCAATAATTGTCGTACAAACTAAAATGTCAGCTTCCCCCGCACTAAATGTCAACATAATTGACTCCAACTCTGCTGCATCCATTTGCCCGTGACCGATATTAATTCTGGCTCCGGGAATCATTTCTCGCAATTTTCCTGCTAATTCTTCAATACCTTCAATGCGTGGCACTACATAAAATACCTGACCTCCACGATTTAATTCTTGGCGAATTGCAGTGCGAGCAGTTTCCAGATCGTAGGGTGCTAGATGAGTTTTGATCGGGCGACGCAAAGGGGGTGGTGTAGTAATCAAACTCATTTCGCGAATCCCTGAAAGTGCCATATATAATGTTCTGGGAATTGGAGTAGCGGTAAGTGTCAGCACATCTACCTGAGCTTTGAGCGCCTTAATTTTTTCCTTCTGGTTAACACCAAACCGTTGTTCCTCATCCACCACCAACAACCCCAACTCCCGAAACTGGATCGTCTTACTTAAAATAGAGTGAGTACCGACAATAATATCTAATTCCCCTGTTGCTAACCGCCGTTGAATTTCTTTCTTTTCATTAGCAGTACGGAAGCGGTTGAGTAAACCTATTTCTATGGGGTAGGGAGCAAAACGTTCTTTGAGAGTGTGATAATGTTGTTGGGTTAAAACTGTTGTCGGTGCGAGAAATGCTACTTGTTTGTTGGCGGTGACTGCTTTAAAAATTGCTCGGATGGCGACTTCTGTTTTGCCGAAACCAACATCACCGCAAACCAGACGATCCATTGCTCGTTCACTTTCCATATCCCTTTTCACATCTTGGGTTGCTTTCAACTGATCGGGGGTGGGTTGGTAGGGAAACGAATCTTCCATTTCTTCTTGCCACGGGGTGTCAATAGGAAAACTGTAACCTGTTTTTTCAGCGCGTTGAGCATACAGTTTCAGCAAGTCAACGGCTAATTTTTTGATTGACTTACGGACTTTATTTTTGGTACTTTCCCAAGTTTTGCCAGTCAGTTTATTGAGTTGGGGTTTTTTCTTATCGGTGCTTCTTAAGCGTGACAGGGAACCAAGTTGGTCGGCGGCAACTCTGAGCAAACCGTCAGCATATTGAATTGCTAAATAATCACGGGTTTCATTATTTAGAGTCAGACTTTCTAATTTTACAAACTTACCAATACCATGTTGGCGGTGAACTACATAATCTCCTGGTTGCAGTTTGTTGGGGTCTACTTGTTTGGAAGCAGCTTGACGACGTTTGCGAATATAGGTGGGAGTGGCGAGGGTGTGTTGCCCGTAAAATTCTCTATCGGTGATTAGTGCTAACCGGAATGTAGGCAAAATAAATCCTTCTAATTCTGCTAAACCACTATATTTGAGAGCGACGGGAGTATATTGGGTTTGCAGTCTGTCAATGGCGGGGTAGTCGCGGGGGTTGGGAATAAACTGGGCGGGGCAGTCGTGTTCCTGGAGTAGAGAAACTGAGCGCGACGGTTGAGCGGAAATCAGGAAAACGGAATGTTTACGTTCCCTTTCCTGACGCAAATTTTCTGCCAGTTTCGCGTATTGATGTGGCATTACTGGTAAGGGGCGACTGGCAAGGTTGAGGGTATAGGGAAGGTCGGCGGTAATTTCGCTCTTGGTTTCTTTGGTAAGTTCGGATAAATATAGTCTGGGAAAAAATTCGACTTCTGTGAGAGAGTCGGCAAAGGTACGATGAATTTTTGGTAATTTTGTCGAGGTGTTGAGTTGTTGCCAATTTTCTTCTACCAGTTCAAACCAGCGATCGCCATGAGCAGCACATTGATCTGGTTCGTCTATGGCAATGAGAGTATTTTCTGGCAAGTAGTCTAATACAGAAGCAAATGTTGAGTCGGTTATTGACTCTAAATTTCCTAACCCCCACTGACTAAAATCTCTAGGTGTTAAGACTATTTGGGGAATTTTGTCAAGGGAACGTTGGGTGGAAGGGTCGAATTCCCGAATTTTTTCTAGTTCGTCTCCAAACCATTCTAGGCGTACTGGTAATTCTGAGGCGACGGGAAATATATCTATAATATCTCCCCGGCGACTCCACTGACCTTCGGTTTCAACTAATGCTACTCGTTCGTATCCCATTTGGGCGAGTTTTTCATCGAAGATTTTGGAGTTACTGGTAATGCCAGGGATGAGGGTTAGGCAGTAGGGTTGAAAATTTTTAACTGTAGGTAGGTGGGGTTGGAGCGATCGCTCTGTTGCCACCACGGCCATTTTTGCTTTATTGCTACTGTTACCGTTGCTAGTTACATTTTCTGGGGCATTCTCACTCACCAAGTCTGCTAATACCTGCATTTGTCCCCAAATCATTTCTTCTGAGTAGGAGGGTTCGTAAGGGGATGCTTCGGAAGTTGGGTAAAAGTGAACTGTTGGCCATCCTATTGCTTCTAATTGTGCTGCCCACCGCCCCGCCTCTTCTAATGTTGCAGTGACAATGAATAAATTTTGCTCTTGTTGTTGGGCGAGGGTAGATGCGACTAAACCTTTGGGTAAACGGGGAGCGCCGTTTAGTTGTAGACATTGGTATTGTTGGAGTTTATTTAGGAGTTCGGTTGTCAGAGGCGATCGACCAAGTAGTTTAATAATAGATGATAGTGTCATTTCAGTTATCAGTTATCAGTTATCAGTAGGCAAATAGAGAAACTTTGATCCAGTTTCAGTAATTTTTATTAGTATGTTATAGCAACACTAAATAGGTTTTCAATAATTAATAATTAATAATTAATAATTACCTTTTCTTATAAAGAAGAGGATTGGCTAAAAGGAATTTTGTTCTTTTTTCTCCATGAATGGAGAGGCTTTATACGCTTAATTTTCCGGTAATATTTTATCATAGGGGTTTGGTCTCTAAGCCCCATTTCTATCATAGGCTGTAATATTTTATCGTAGGGGTTTGGTCTCCAAACTCCATTTCTACTTAGGACTTGCTGATTAAATCTCAAACCTTTAAAGATAAAGACTTGAGATTTTTAGTAATTTTTCTGAGTATGTTATAGCAAACCTAAATAGGTTGCAATATTTTTTTTCACCAATCATTTACTCTTGCTATATATTATCCCAGATTCATAACTTAATTGTCATTCTATGAGGAATTATTTCCAATTTATTAAATCCCAACAAATCAAAACCTTTTTATTCTTAACATTTACCTGGATAATTATACCTCTATTATTGGTAGAAATTTTGATGATTATTTTTGAACCATACCTATTTAAAGGTCTGTATCAATATGACCCAGATTTAGGTTTTCGGGTGAGACCTGATATTAATGGTAATAATCAGTTTGGCTTCAATGACCAAGATTATTCTTTAGAAAAAGATCCTAATAAATTTCGTCTGCTGATTGTGAGTGACTCTTTTAATTGGGCGGGTGGAAAAGAGGGAAATTATACAGCTTTATTAGAGAAAAAGTTTGATAATTTTTATGGTCAAAATCAGGTAGAAGTGATTAATGTTGGCTATCCCGGAACTCATACTGGGGAACAATTAGCAATGTTGAAAAAGTACGGATTAAAATATAATCCAGACTTAGTAGTTTTAGGCTTTTTTGCTGGTAATGATTTTCGGGATGCCGACCCAGAAAGGAAACGAATTATTGTCAATGGCATATATATAGATATAGATAAAAAAGACGAGTTAATTCTTTTTGGTTATCCAATTATTGGTAAGTCTAGATTACTAATGTTTTTACAGCAAAAATATAAAGTTTACCAAGAATTACAAAAGGCTAAACATGATTCTGCTAAGTTGCCAAGTAGTTCTCTAGTTGCTAGTTTAAATTTAGCCTCATCTCCAATTATTGAAAGGGAAAAATCTCCAGGAATTTTATCTCAGAAAGCTTTTCTAAGGGTAGAAAAAAGTCGGCTCAAGTTTTGTAAGATTAAAGATTTACTTGAGGGTAAGCGGGATAAAAATATCAACTATATTTTTCAGAGTATTTTAGAGATGCAACAATTACTAAAATCTCGGAATATTGAATTTGTAGTTGCTATTTATCCTGACGAATATCAAGTTAATGATGAGTTACTAAATGAAATTTTTGCCGAGTACGACGATTTAAAACGAGAGTCTTATAATTTGACTTGTCAGCAAGAAATTTTGACTAAATTTTTAGCAGCTAATGGTATTCCTTATATAAATATGTTAGATAGATTTAAAATCGAACAAAATAATCGTCCTTTATACTTACTGAGGGAACCCCATTGGAATAGTGCTGGAAATTTATTAGCTGCCGATATTTTGTTCGATTATTTAGTAAAAGATATAGATGATTTTTTTAGAGATAATTAGGGCTGGCTGATTAAATATCAAATAATTTACATATAAAGTTTTCAGTATTTTTAGGTCTGGAAAAAGTAACTAGAGTTTGCTGAAAAAGTCTTATGGGTGAGGGTAGGAGTCAGGATGAATGAGGAATTAGCGACGAGACAGGAGGAAGAAGTATCCCTTTATTTTTCAGCTATGAGTCAACTTAAAATCCTAGGTGTTTGAGATACATACAACGAAAAAATTGTACTTTTTCCAGACCTAAAAAGGCACCTTATTTCCTGTCAATGGTTTTAGATTTAATCAGCAAGCCCTAACTATTTTTCAGCTCTTTATGCTCAAAAAGTTAGCATTTTGGGCAACAGTTCAGCAAAAAAATTATTCTCCGCTGCCGTACTCCTTAAAAAATACTTTTTTAGCAAACACTAATTAATGTAGTAGGGATTCGAGAAGCAAACCCCCTACTCAAATTAACTCTGAAAATATAATAACTTCAAAAAATAACTACTAACGTAAGCATTCAGCATTCAGCTATTAGTTATTCTCCTGCGAAGGAACTTAGTTAACAGCTTTATTACTTTATAATCGAGGAAAAAGTAATTGAGAGATTTAAAAGAATTAAAAGTATGATTCATTAATTGATAATTGATAATTACCTCTCCCTTTTAGGGAGAGGATTGACGAATAAGGAAAAGATTTATTTTTTTCCTCTTGAAAGGGGAGGCTTTAAACCTAAATGGTCTAATTATTTAATTGTTTAATTATTAATTACCCGGTAAAAGTCAATTAGTCAACCTTAATAGTTTATCAAATCACATACATTTTCATTGCTGTTTGCGCAGCATTCCGCAGGAATAGCTGACTGCTAATAGCTGTTTGCGCAGCATTCCCCAGAAAATGCTTACCGAATAATTAAGGTTTAAAGCTTCTCCTTTAAAGGAGAAACAAGAAAAAATTTTCCTTTTATTCAATCCTCTTCTTTTGAGGGAGAGGTAATTATCAATTATCCATTATCAATTATCAATTATTGAACTACTAATCTAATTCAAGGTTGGTTGATTCCGAAACAAGACAGTAATATTTTCACCATTCTTATTAACTAAATAAGTACCAGGAATTTGATAAAATTTGGTTGTATTTGTATCTAATGCCCAAGCCTTTACCTGAATATTTCCTTGGGGAAACATATGAGTAGATAATACTTTTTGCCATCCTGATTTAAAGTATTTTTGACTCTTAAATTCTTTCACAAGATAAGGTCTTGGCATTGTCATATCTGCCACAGCAGAAACAATAGGTTCGCCTTGCCAATTATCATAACTGAGAACTATTGCATCTACAGGTAAATTTGTATCAGTAAATATTGCCCAGCCAGTCGCTAATAAATTATTACCCCCAATAAATTCTAGCTTCTCAAAATTACCTTCTACTTCTCTACTATTACTCATATCTACTAAATCTGGAATCCGATTAGTTGCGATTAAGCCAGGCTCTAAAAAACCTATTTCTGTTAAGTAATTCGCCCGTTCTTTTATATATTCAAAATAGTAAGGGTCAATTAGATTTTGACAATTATCGTGAGTAAAATCAATTAGTAGTAAACAGCCTTTATATTTCAAAAAATCTTGTTTCCATGACTTCATCTTGTCTACACTATAGGTAAAGTTATGTATTTGGAGAACAGTTATTATGCCGAGAAACCAACAAATAATCTTCGAGAATAAGTTTCTATTAATTAAAAAATATTCTTTTTTAATAGCATCTTCTCCCACAACTATCATTAAATGAATTATGGAGATAATTATGTAGGTTGAAAATGTTGTATATCTTGATGAAAGAGCTTGATCTATACCAAGTGTTACTCTACCAGCAGATGTCACTAAGGCACTAATAACTGCATAAAAACCAAGCATAATCCAACCAATAGTTTTATGTCGCAATTCATAGTCTTTAATATGCCTTATGACATAAGAACAGAAACCAATAAATAGAGTAATAATTACTGCTCCAATAACAATTGAGTTATTGAGTGGCTGTATACTACTACCAACTCCTAGAGAACTACCTAAAAATGCTAGAAAATATTGGAAGGTTTGATATGGATATTGAAGTGCTTCTAATGGACTAGGGTGAGATAATGGCTTTTGATAATCGTGGAAGTAAAAGGTTATATTGGCTAGAAATCCAATTATCCAAAGTAGATATAAAATTATGTTTTTCCTAATATCTGACCAATATTTTAGTTGTATTAAAGCTAGCGCTGGTAAGACTATTACCCAAGCTAATAAACCATTAGCATAAGAAAAAGTGCTAATGATTGATAAGACCATACAAATTAGAATTTTGGCTAGATTATTTAGTCTTGAATAAGCAATTAATATACAAGTAGTAATACAGACTATAGGAGTAAAAACAACTATTTGAATACCCCACAACCAATTTTCATATTGAACAGCAGAAAAGATAAATATATTAGATACTAATGCTATAGTTAGACCTTTGATCTGAGAACCACCTATTGTTAATCTATTTAAGATATAAATATTTATAGAAACTATGCAGGCTAGCAAAAATGTGACTAACATTTCATATCTAATATTCCATTTAGTCAGAAATGCTAAAGTCAGAAAAATTAGTCTGGGAAAAAACTTTCGACTTTCATTGTGTTGTGTTATTAAATCATTAAAAGATAGAGTTCCTTGATTAAATTTTTCAAAGATAGCAGAAATTTGCCATTGGTCTTGAATTGGCACATTGACACTATATTTAAGAATCAGAAATCCTAAAACTATAGCTGGAATTATTACTAGACATAAAGTAATGCATAAAATTAGTCTAGAACTTAATTCATAATTATTTTTTTGCATATTTTTCTGTATATTATATTTGAAAAATTTGTCTTGTATAATTTTCGGTTGAATAGTTATAAATAATAGGTAATGGGCAAGAGGTTGAGTAGGTGCAATTTATCAATTGCTTCTACAAGATGATTCTATTTATAACTGATTATCCGAACAGGATATTAATGATACGCTCATTAATGGATAATGGATAATGGATAATTACCTCTCCCTTTTAGGGAAAGGATTGACAAATAAGGAAAAAAATTTATTTTTTCCCCTTGAAAGGGGAGGCTTTTAACCTGAATGATTTAATTAATAATTACTAATTATTAATTATTCGATAAATTTTATTGGCTAAATTAATTGCTAAAATTTAATCAATATCATAATATATATCTACTTTATGATTGTCAACTATAGCAATCCTCTGAGAATTTTTATGTTGATTAAATACAGCAACTAACCCTAATATCAACATGGCTATAGAAAAACTAAGTCATGCAAAGTTAATTGAACTGATGGTAGAGGTAGTTAACAGATAATCTAAGATTTATATCTACAAATAATTCTGTCTATCTACTTAAAAAGCTAATAACTGACAATTATATAGCAATCCTAAATAGGTCGTGACCAATCAAAAATTAGATAAAAAAACTGAAATTCCCACCTGTTGCCTGTTAGCTGTTCCCTAAAAAGCAGTAGGATTTTTGACACAAATAAAATAGGATTACTATATGTTATATTAACGTCTTACTGATTATTAATCTAAACTGAGTTTGGTTAAATCCAGCAAAAATATTCATTTCACAAAACTAAAACTTAATAATGAAAAATATTTTTTCTCTCCTCCGTCAAACAGTAATTATTTCTTTAATAACATTTGGCTTAACAGAAATTGCATTCAGAATTTATCACAAAATCAATCCTTCGTTTATGTTTTATGACCCCTCATCTTATAATCGCTGGCGAGGAAAACCATTTTCTACAGATTATGGTTTTCAGTTAAATTCTAGAGGATTTAAAGATGTGGAATTTACTAAACAAAAAGCAGAAGGTACATATAGAATTATTGGCATAGGTGATTCTTTTGCTTATAGTGGCGTACCTTATAAACATAACTTTTTAACTCTATTGGAATCTAAACTTAATCAGGATATTCAGCAACCTATAGAATTAATCAATATGGGAATAATTGCCATTGGACCGAAAGATTATTTATCCCTATTTGTTAATGAAGGATTAGAGTTAAATCCTGATATGCTTTTGCTATCTTTTTACATTGGTAATGACTTTTCTGATAACTATAAATCACAAGAAGATAGGAGGTTACTTAAAGTTCAAGATTCTTACGTTTTATCTTTCTTTGATTTTTTAATTAAGGTAAATAGTAAGTTTGAAGGCAACCTCTATCATCATGGTATTGAATATCGAGAAGACTTACCTACCTCACCGGATGACTTTCATCTACAAGAGGCAAAAAAGAGAAGTTATATTTTTATCAAAAATCCTGAAAAAACAGATTTTCCAGAACATTTTAAGGATGCTTTTGGCGACTTATTAAAAATTAAAGAAATTTGCGATAGCCGAAATATTACTTTAGTCGTAGTTTTAATGCCTGATGAGGTACAAGTCATTCAACAATTAAGAGAAAAAGTAATTGCTAGTTACAATTTTTCTCCAGAACAATTTGACTTCCGACAGCCTAATAAATTATTATCTCAAGAACTGGATAAACATAATATTTATCATCTTGATATTGTGGAAGAATTTGTTTTTGCTGGTTCCGAAACTGCTCTCTACAAACCAAATGATATTCATTGGAATATTGCTGGTAATAGATTAGCTGCGGAAGTCATAGATAAGTATCTCTCTCAGAAATTTTTTCCCTAATTTTCAATATAAGTAGTTGTGCTTTTAGGAATTTCCTAGTTGAGAGAGGTTATTTCAGTTATCAGTTATCAGTTATCACTTATCAGTGAAGCTCCCAGTTTAGTCGAAGGCTTGAAATAATGAGTTAAATATCTTTTTCATCCCCTTAAAATGGGAGGCTTTTGACCTCATTTTTTGGTAATAAGCAATAAAGAGTCAGCAAAATGTGTAATTAATTGTGTAATTAATTTTGCTTATGCACTTATCACTTTCCTTTTTTTTTTAATATTTACTCCTTCTTCCTTCTGGCCGAATAATTAAGGTTTAAAGCCTCTCCTTGAAAGGAGAAACAAGAAAAAATTTTCCTTTTATTCAATCTTCTTCCTTTTAGCTAGAGGTAATTATCAATTATTAATTATCAATTATCAATTATCAATTATCAATTATTGACTTCTTCCTTCTTCCTTAAGTTTAGTAAAAATTGAATTAGCTATAAATTCTGACAAAATATTTTCTCCAGTTTGAGTATAGTGACAACAGCTATCTATATAAACTATTTCTTGGGCATCATCTAAAATTTTTACACCATTGAAAAAATTCACACCATTCTGTTTTAAATTATCTATTTTACTTAAAAGTATAGGATATCCTAATTCTGTTGCTTCTCTAAAAGGACTATCAGAATCAAAAGCAATTTTCTTTTCTGCTTCACTGTAAACTTTGTTAGTTGGATAATATTGATTAGGTTGTAGAACATGAAAATATAAAATGTTATTATTAGCAGCTATCTGTTGCATCATTATTGATGTTTTTTGCCAATTTTCTGCCATTTTATCATATAATTCTGATTCTTCTAGTTCTGGATTTTGTGCATAGAAATAAACAATACTAGCTTCTGTTTCACCTGCTGCTTGTTGAGCTGCTTTTTTCCTTTCCTTATCAAAAATTTTGACATTTTTGCGATAGGTTGTTGCTAAATTTTGTACATAGATTGATGTCAGAGCATAACAATAAGCTACTTGACATTTTTCTAAAGTTTCTAAAGCATCTTTCAATTTATCTTTACTATCATTAATTTTCAACATAGCTTGAATAGATTTTGTAGAGAGACTATTATTTGCTATGTTTGTTAAGGGTACAACATGGTTGGTACTTGGCATCATAATATCAACAGCATTTTCATTATTTGCTTTAGCTATTGTCACCTCATTAAATCCATCAATATTGACGATCATATCAAATTCCTGACCTATGGAAAGAAAGTAGTTTAATAGTATTAATTGTTGTGGTTGTTTATAGCCTCCTGTTGCAAAAGACAAGATAATAAATTCCTTATCTTTAAATTCTGGAATTTGTTTTAATTTCTTTTCTAAGATTTGATTTTGAATTTCATATATTGAATAGTTTGAGGCAACCGAACCACCGAAAACTCCAATTATATATTGATTATTATTCTTTTTTTTATAAGGATAATCATAAGGAGAAATAAAACCAGCAGCATTATATTTAAAACCTTCTCTAAAATCAGGTCCTGGTTTTTGCACATAGCCAAAGTAAGGGTGCAATCTTTCTATTATAGAGTCTTCTAATCTAATTCCTGCTAAGTTTATTCCCATTGGATTTGTATTGGTATTAATATTTTCATTTTCATTTTCATTTTCTTTTTGATTTTCTAGTTCTTCTCCTTGATGATTTTCCGTTACTTTTTCTCTGGTGTAGAAAAATTGTTTATATCTAAAAAAATACCAACCGAGAGAACCTAACTCTAAAAATACAAATAATAAAATTATGTTAATCAATATGATTTTCCATAGTTCTTGAGAATTTTTCAAAATCATCAATTTTTTCATGGCAATTTTATAGAAAGTAATTTAGATATTTTTGCGGTTTTGCTCCAGCAGAAATACTGGATATTTTAGATTGATAATGAATAATAAGTGCCGAGGCAAAATTAATTACCTAATTTTTTTTATGTGATTTTTACAATACAAGTTTTTCAGCTCTAGACTATGTGTAATTAATTTTGTACACCTACTTAGTAATTTCGCTTAATGCAAGCTACTCCTTAAAAACATTCCTATTTTTTATGCTTCATGTTCTCATGGTTTACCTAAAGTATATACTGGAATATTTTTTTGTTTACCTTCTCCATTTTTTCCTGAATTTTATTGATTTAATAATTACAATTTTAATCCAATATTCTCGCTAGCTTTCTCAAATTTTCTCTGTATTTTTCCGAGAGTGGATAAATTTTTACTCAGAGAAACTCTAAATGATTATAGTCACATTTTATCATCTACCTTCTCTATGTACTCACCCATTTATTTTCTTTACCTAAATGATTCTCCATCTTTACTTTTCCATAACACTTTTAATAGAATTAGCAATATAATTTTCTAAAATTGTGTCTCCCAAAAAATTATAATGGCAACAAGCATCTCGATAAACTATTTCTTTTTCCTGATCAAAAATATTCGCACCATTAAAAATATTAACCTTAGCTTCTTTTAAGGTATTAATTTTAGAAAGTAATAGTGGATAACCTTTTCTAACACCTATAGAATAAGGATGACCTTCGATAATAAAAACTTTTTCTTCTGGACTATAAACTCTTTCTGTAGGATAATATTGATTTGGTTGAATAAAGTGAAAATACAATATATTTCTTTCGGCAAGAATTTGACTCATTGCTAGAGATGATTCATACCAATTTTTGCCAATTTTCTCAAACGCAATTTCATCTTCTAATACTTCTGGCATTTTATTCAAATAAACTAAACTGTTACTACCATCAATGTTGCTAGAATTTCTGGCGACTTTTTCATCGTATTTAATAATTTCTTTTTGATAGCTGTCTAGTAATCCTTTTAGTTGTAAACTTCTTAAACCATGGCACAATGCTAATTTACAACTTTCCAATTTATTAATAGCAGTTGATAAATTATTTTTCAGTTTACTAATTTCGACTATTGCTTTCATTACAGATAAATCATCACTAGCTAATCTAGTTAAGGGTAAAATATGCTGAATACTTGGTAAGTAAAGTTCTATTTGTTGTTGATTATTTTGGTGAGAAAGTGCTACTTCATTAAAACCATCAATATTAATTACCATGTCAAATTCTTGACCAATGGAAAGAAAATAATTTAACATCAATAGTTGTTGTGGTTGTTTATAACCCCCGCCAGCAAAACAGAGGATAATGATTTCTTTATCTGCTAACTCTGGTATGCTTTTTAAGCTGTTGATAAATTCTTGATTTCCTCTAGATTGATTAACGCGAATATTTACAGCAAAATTATTAGCTACTGAACCACCAAATACACCAATAATAAACTGATTTTTATTTGTTTTAGTAAAAGGGTAATTGTACTCAGATATAAGACCATAATTATTAACCATAATTCCAGATTCTTCATTAGTAAAGGAACCTCCTTTAAGTACATAGCCAAAAAACGGATGAATTCTCTCTAATATTGACTGATTATTTAAATCAGTTCCAAGTCTAGTGCCTCCTTTTTCCAACTCTTCTCGTACTTTGGAAGTAGTATTTTTTCTAGTATAAAATAGTTGATTTTCCTCAGCATAATAAAATCCTAGTGATACAACTTCTAAACCAATAAATGCTAAAAATAAATTAATAGTAAGTAGACTGAATCCTGTTCTAATTCTCTGGAACCATTTTAAATTTTTCATAGTATTACTAAAGTTTGCTTTACCCTGTCAATAACTTGGTTCATTGTCACCAAAAAAATGTAGCAATTAGGAATCAAATGTGAAAATTTTACTTTCCCATAAAACTCTAAAAGATAGAGTTTGGCTTATTTATTAAGATACAGTTTTTTCTTTCTTATATTTTGTAAGCATTCAGCAGTCAGCTATTTATTTTAGTTTGATAAAAAAGCTTTATTAGTTAAGATAAATTGAATCTTACTATCAAAGCCGAGTTTAAATGTTATATTTATTTAAAGCCTTTTTAAGGTTTAGATAGGGTTTGTACAAGAGTTGACGGCTAATAGCTGAATGCTTATTAGATTTTCCCTTTGATCAGTTAACCTTTTATATAAAAGTCTACAATATCTATTGATACAAAAAGTACCTAAGTCTAAAGCTTTTAACAAGTGCCATAAATAAATTTACCGAAATATTGTGGTTTAAAGCCTCCCCTTTTAAGGGGATAATAAATAAAAATTTTCCTGTTCGTCAATCCTTTTCTTTTTAAGGAGAGGTAATTCTAAATTCTTAATTCTTAATTCTTAATTCTTGAACGTTTTTCCTTTTCACCTTCTTTGCTGAGTTGATTAGTATATCGGTCACACAGATAATTTGCCATTATTTCTCCTACCAATTTATGACCTTCTATATTCCAATGACCTCCACAAGGAACTGCATTATCAAAACCATGCAAACATTTACCTGTTTTTTTTGCTTTATCCCAAATAGGTCCGGCTAAATTATATACTGGTATATTTTCCTCCTTACCAAAATTTTTTAATCTAATATCTGGATAGAATAAATTTGGCACATTCAAAGATTTTCTAAATCCATCACGCTTTTGAGTATCGGGTAAAACCTGATAAGCATCACTGGCTGTTATTAGCATAAATTCTGCTCCTTTCTCATCTACTTCATCTCTCATTAGTTTAATTAAATCTTCTGTTAATTCCCAAGTTTCTTCCCAGTCAGAATTGGGTTTTGGTTCCTTGTAAAAAGCAAGATTAATTTCACTATAATCTTTTTCAAACTGACGACGTTTAGTATTAATATCAACCTTTCTAATTAGCTGTAAAATTCTCGAATTTTGTACTAACCAAAATGGCAAGGAATCTACTAGGGAAAAATTATAACGGTCTCTCTGCCAAAATTTCAAATCTCGGAATGACATATCTGCTACAAGTTGACCATCTTGATAAATAAAATAGGGGCGTAAATGGTCATGTTCTAAAGTACGAGAATTATTACGCAGGTCGTTACCAGAATAAAAAACTAACATGACTAAATCTGGTGAATAATCCCAAACATGATGTCTTAAAGTCATTAATTCTTGAGCTGTTCCATAACCTTGTACGCCAAAATTCATTACCTCAACTTTCCGGTCTTTTAATACAGGACATTGTTGTAATTTTTGCTCTATTATTGCACCATAAGTATCTTCTAATTTGACATGAATTGCTTCTGTAAAAGAATCTCCCAATAAAGCAATTCTCAATCCATTTTCTGGTTTACTTTTACTCCGTTCATAATCCCTAAATCCTCCACTATTCATTTTTATTTCAGAAGGTATTCCCTCTCCAGTCCAAAATGATTTGCCGTTAGGATTTCCTGCCCAACCTCGATAGGGGTCTTTTGTTGTGTATAAAAGTTCTTTATTAGAGTCTTCTCTTGGTGGTGGTGGAGTTTCTATTTTTGCTATTCTTAAACCTATTTCACCTACGGCAATACTAAATATTAATGTACTTACTGTTAGTCCTAAATTGATAGCTAAATTTTTTAGTTTTTTCATTCTATAAAGGTTAGTTAAGCAAGAGATTATTTTTAATATTCGGAACTCAGTTTGTTTTTAAACCAAATTATATATACTAGCCGAAAATTGAAACAATTCTGGAAATTTTCTTAATTTTTTATCCTAGAAGTTTAGTCTCCCAACACAAACAAAAATGGGGTTTGGAAACCAAACCCCCTACAAATGCTCAACAATAGTTATAGCGCGTAGTGCTAGGGAATAGGGAATAGGGAATTAGGGAAAGGGTTTCGGGATTTAAAAATCTCCTAACCTTAATCTGTAGGGCTATAATTAATCTCCCACACTCCCCACACTCCCCACACTCCCCACACTCCCCACACTCCCCACACTTCCCACACTCCCCACACTTTCCTACTTCACCTAAACAAAACCATCCGTACTTGCAGGAAGTGCCCAGAAACCAACAAACTCATCTCGATAGTTGAGGGTATCAAGCACTAGCTGTCTATTATTTGGATCAGAAGTATAAAAGTGAGTAATATTCAAAGGATCTACTTGTTCGGCATCCAAATTGGCCAGTCGGTAAACAGGTATTGCATTAGCAGGCGCATCTGCTGGCCTAATCTCTGTTGTACCTACTGGTTTATAAGCATTAAACGCTATACCTGTATTGACAAATTGCGGGAGAAAATCTTCTATTCCCACCTCAAATGATAAAAAATCACTGCCTGTAGCGGTATTAAGGTAGCGAAATACAGGATCGCCCTGATTGACTGGAACATCAAACTCGTTACCTTCCTCCCGGAAAAAGGTAGGTTCACCTGTTAAATCATCTATTTCAAATTGATTAGCTGTAAAAATATGTGATTGTAAGGTAAAGTCCCAGAAGCGCAATACATCTTGAGAACTTCCTCCAAAATTACCACCTCCAAAATTACCACCTCCAAAATTACCACCTCCAAAATTACCACCTCCAAAATTACCACTAATTTCCTGGACAGCCAATGTATATTCTGTAGATGCTTGTCCTCCATCAGGAATACTCACACTGGTATCAGCAGGTGTTACTCTGAGCAAATAATTTCCTGTAGCAAGATTTTGAGTAATTAATCCGTTATTTGTTACTGTCGCTGATGCCGAGTTTATTAGATTTAAACCTCTGTCATATAGCTCTAATTGAGCATCGTCTTGGATAGCGTCTAATGTGACTCTAACTTGACTATTACTTGATACTTGAAAGTTAAACCAATCATCTGGATCGCTATTACCAACAAAACCATTAATTGATGGATTATCAAACACATTACCTATAGAAACTGCAGTATTAGAAAAGTCATTACTACTATCTTCTGAACTAACTTCTAACAAATAAAACCCAGTAGTTCCATTAACGCTTGTCACGGAAGTTGTATAATCTATATTCGATACTAACGGCTCGTAAACAATTTGTTCCGCTTCTCCTAAACCACCAAAGTCGCTAAAAAGTGGTAAATCTGGTGCATTTCCATCTAATATTAATTCAGCATCTAAATTAACACTTTCATCTGGATTATAACTAATAGGAAATACTGTTACTCTTAAAGGTTGATTAGATTCAATTTCTGATGATGGTATTAATATCTGTTCTGTTCCATCGCTGAATAAGATGTTACCAACTCGTCTAAAACCACTCATTGTTTTTACCGCATTAATATACTTATTTCATTAATATTAGAAGCCCTATACTAAGTTGATAGCTAACTTAACTAACTTAACTAACTTCACTAAATTAATTAACTTCAATAACTGTTTAAAACTACTACCATTGAAAAATACTCCCTTACCAAATTCGGAGGTATAAAGCCTCCCCCTTTTAAAGGGATGAAAAAAATCCAATGTCAGTATTTCAATCCTGGTGCTTTAGTGGGAGGTACTAATAACTAATAACTAATAACTGATAACTAATAACTGATAACTGATAACTAATAACTGATAACTGATAACTAATAACTGATAACTAATAACT